>DASWDH010000560.1:0-12007 GCA_036395495.1 Polyangiaceae bacterium | reverse complement strand
CTTCATTACCAGGCCGGCTCCGTTCCCCTCGGCGCGGCTCATCTTTCGATGCAGCTCATCGACACGAGCGGCAACGTGGCGGTGCGCATCGATCCCGACCAATCTCTCCTCTTCCCGCAGAGCCAAGGTGATCCGACGGGCTACGGGACCTACGCGGCATCGAGCGGCCTCGAGATCACCGCGGCGCAAGCGTTCGACTCGACGTTCGGCGGTGAACGCAATCATTTCGGGCGCGGTCTCGGCCGGCGCGTGCACATGTCGCTGCAACCGAACAGCACGGGAGGGCTCGAAGGGACCTTCACCGACACCCTCATCAACGTGTTCGCGACGCCGGTCACCGTGACGGGAAGCGCGGTCTTCGATTACGAAGCGCCGCTCGAAGATCCGAGCTTCACCGCGCAAGCGGAGCCGCCGATGCCCGACAGCGGCGGTCGGGCACTCGAACTCGGCGATGTACCCGCATGGAAAGGCTGGGCCACCTCCTGCGACCTGTACCTGCCCTGCCCGGGCGCGGGCTCGACCTTCTTGGATCGGATTCGTTGCGCCGAGCAGACGTACTTCGCGCCGCTACCGAACAACATGCCCGGCAAAGGTGCGGCGAGCGATCTCGGCGCCGAGCCGTTCGCCGATATCGCGGGCGCGTGCCGAGCCTCGCTCGGGGCCGATAACGTTGCTGCTTGGCAGGGTAGCGCGACCGCCAGCCAATGCGCCGCGATCCCACCGCTCGCCTGCGCTCTGCGCCTGACAGCGGGCCGCTCCAGCGCCGACGTGAACAACGGGTACGCGTTCGGCACGCTCATGGGGGAGACGTTGGCCCCGGCTCTGCTCGTCGCAAAAGATAGTCTGGTCCATGCGCTCTACGATTCTCTTTCCACCGGGATCGATGGCGAAGCCGAGCGTTACGACGAAGCGATGCGGGCGCTCGAGCCGGTCGCCATGTGGGTCATGCAAGTTCCCGTTCTCGAATACATGCGCTCGCTCACATCGCAAGCGGCGTACGGGGCACCGGACCCTCTTTTGGGAGGCGCGAACAAGCCTTACCCCTCGGCAAGTGCGTTGGCCGACATGCTCGTCACGATGTCGACCATTGACGGTGAGCGGGCACGAATCGCCGTAACCGCTCCATCTTCGAGCGGAAAGGCGCCCTTGCGCGACGCGCAGAACCGCGCCCTTCTCGCCTATTTCGAGGCGGCCACACTCGCCGAAATCCTTCGGGCGTGGGGCACGGCCCCGTCCTCGATCGCGGCGAGCTTCACCGGTGTGCTCACGCCGCTCGATCAGGGTTTTGCGGCACTGCTTCAGGGTGCAAACGCCTTTGGCGTTCCCGATGGTTTCGTTCCGTTCGTCCGACCCGACGGAGCCACGTCGACCAATTTCCAGCAAATGCTGGCCATTGCGAGCAACGCGGTCACAGCGGAGCAAAACGCGGAAACGGCCTTTCTGGCCGACAAGCGAGCCTACGAGGCGAACACCAAGTCGTTGAACCTCGAGCTCAACGGCGTCCGCGCACAGTTCGACCTGCAGCTTGCCGACGTCTGTGGGAAGTCCTTCAAAGTCGAAACGGCGATCGGTCCGGACGCTTTCACCATGTGCGGTGCCGATGGCACCGGCGATATCGGCATTCTGCGTAACCAGGCCGACCAAACGCTCGCTCGCCTGCACTCGTCACAAGCCCGCATCATGGGAATGAAGGAGAAGATCGGCATCGATCAACACGCGCTCGCCGAGACACAGCAGGTCCACGAAGACACGCTCAAGTTCGTCTCCAGTACGGGACAGCAGCTGGCTGGCATTGCGATGGCCGAGGGAGTCATCAACGCGGCCGAGAAGTTCATCGACGGGCTTTCCACTTCGGTGACGAGCTTCGGCGCTTCGGCCGCAGCGGGAGCGGCCAATGCGCTCTTCGAGCTCGAACGAGCCGGCCTCGAGGTCCAGAAGCAGAACCTGCAAACAGCGCAGCAAATGCGCTTCGAGAGAGCGGGCGCCCAGATCGAGCTCATCAACGGCATGGCCAACATCCAGAAGGAGACGGTCGATCTCGCGCAGCTCGGTGTGGACATCCAGCAGGACGCGCTCGGTTACGCCGGCGCCCTGCTTCAAGTGCAAAACAAGCTCGACCAGGTGAAACGCCTCTTGGAAGAGCGGGGACGGCTGCTCGCGCAGGTGAGCAGCGATCCCGCCAATGATCCGAGCTTCCGGATCCTGCGCGACCAAGATTCGCTGAGGATGCTGACGACGCGCGCCAACGCGCAGCGGCAGCTTTACCTGGCCGGGCGCGCGCTCGAATACGAGCTCAACCTGCCGCTTTCGACCATCGGCGGCGCGATCTTCCGGGCTACCCGACACGACTCACTGAACGACCTCGCCACCTGCTTTCAGTCGATTTTCGACAGCTCTCGCATCGCGTTCGGCAGGCCCAACGATTACACGAACGCGATCTCCGTTCGGAAGATGCTCGGGATTGCCGGACCGCGAAAGGACGAGGTCACCGGCGAGACGCTTTCGGAGGGAATGCAGTTCCGAGAGCTGCTCCTTCGCAACGAGAACCTCGATGGATCGGGGGGTGTGGGTGTGTCGTTTTCGACGAATCTCGCCCCCGGCAACTCACTTTGGGCGAGCGACGTGTGCGCCGACCGAATCGCCACTGTGCAGGCGCAAATCGTGGGCGACTTCCTCGGTGACAACGAAGCGCGCGTCCAGGTCGTGCTCGCCGGCGACGCCGTGATGCGCGCGTGCGATTCCGACACCTCACGACCTGGGCGCTCGATCCGCCGGGTTCCGAGGGTGCCTCGGCGGTGGCTTCGATCGGAGCGGGCGTCAACACCTTCGGCGAAAGCTCGCCGAATGGAAGTCTCTTCGGCCAGTCGGTGGCGCGCGCGTCGTGGCGCATCGTCATTCCGGGTCGGAACACCGCACCTGAAAACGCCGATCTCGACGTGACGAAGATCGACGACGTCGTTCTCAAAATCTCACACAGCGCGATCGCTCGACGCTCCACGCCATTCTCGATCGACATCTCGTGCCTCGGAGGACAGCTATGAAAACCATGCTTTTTCGAAGTGGATCGGTCGGCTTCGCCATCGCCATGCTCGCGTGCACCAACGCGCCCGAGGACAGCGCGCCCGGCTCGGGCATCCCTACTCTCGATGCCGCAGCGGGCGATAGCCACGCGTCCGCCGATCCCATCGGAAACGATCCGGCACGGATGGCAGCGGCGGACGGCGGCGCGGGCGCGGAGGGCCGTGCGGACGATTGTGATCCGCTCGCCGACGATCCGCCCGATGACGAGGGAATCGACTCGAACTGCGATGGAGTGGATGGCGTCGCCGCGCGCGACGTCTTCGTGGACGCGACGAATAGCTCCGACAACTATCGCGGTAGTCCCGACGCACCGGTCGCGAGCCTCGCACGAGCCATTACACTCGCGCAGTCGCGCAAGGCGAGAATCTTGGTCCGAGCTGGGAACTACGCCCTCTCGCAAATCGACAACACCGGAGCGTGGTCAGTCTACGGAGGCTACGCGGCTGGCTTTCTCGGCAAGCCCAAGCGAGACCTCACGGTCTTCGCCGCGCCGGCCGAGGGTCTTCTCATCGCGAACGCCACCGAAGCGTCGCTCCATCACCTGACCATCTTGGGCGCAAACGCCACTGCTGTTGAACAACGCTCGGCTCATGCGCTTCGGACCGCGGGCCAAGTCACGCTCGATGATGTCGTCGTGCAGGCAGGCAATGCGGAGTCGGGTCAGTCCGGAGCAGCCGGCGGCACCGGAGCCAACGGAGCGGCCGGCTCGGGAGCCGGTCTTGCCACGGACCTCAACTGTGGTGGCCACGTTTGGCCTTCCGGTAAAGGCGCGAGCTTTCAGCTCCCGAATGGAGAGGGCGCTCTTCCCGGCGACATCTGCATCTCGCGGCTGGCGGCGAAGGGAAGCGCTGGCCAACAGGGAGCGCCGGGCGCGGACGCCAGCCCCACTCCGCGGCTCGTTGCGCAGCTCATCGCCTGGGAGGACTCGCAACCGGGCGACGCTGATGCGATGCCAGGGTTTGGAGGTCCGGGCGGTGGTTCCGCCGTGTTCTACCCCGACCACTGCTCGTCGAACGTCTGCGACGCGTTCAACTACTGCTCCGTTTGGGGAGGCGGAGGCGGAACCGGCGGGTGCCCTGGAGCTCCAGGGCTCGGCGCACGGAGCGGCGGAGGAGCCATTGCGATCCTCGTGCTGTCGGGCAAGGTGACCGTCACCCGTTCACTGCTTGCGACTGGGTTCGGCGGCAACGGTGGAGACGGCGGTTTCGGTGGTGATGGCGGCCGGGGCGGTCCCGGCGGCGCGCCGCAGAAAGGCCGAAATGGCCAGATCCCCACGGATCTCAGCAGCTACACGTCGGCGATCGGTGGTGCGGGGGGACAAGGGGGTAAGGGCGGAAGAGCAGGCGCGGGCGCAGGCGGCTGGACGATCGCCGTGCTCACGGCGGCGGGCGCTGCGGCCGATGTCGCGACGACGACGCAGTTCCAGTTGGGCAAACCGGGCGTCGGAGGCCAGAGCGCCAGCGGCGTTGGCCCGATCGGTCAGAAGCAAACCATCTACCGACTCATGTGAGGCCGCCATGAAGAAGCTCCTCATCAAAGCCCTTGCACCACTCGCCTCGGTCGCATTCCAGGAGCGCCACGTTGCCCGGTGGTCGAACGACGGGGAGTACCGCTTGCCGCACGAGCTCGTGGACGCGGCATTACTCGAGCTCGAGCTCGCGCTCACGGCAAAGGCGGCGGGGCAAAACCTCGAGCCTCGCCAGCGCGAGGCACTCACGCGATGCCTCGAACTGCTGCGCACCGACGCCGGCGCGACTCCGTTCGACGCGAGCGACGTCGACGAGCTGATTCATCATAACGAGCATTGGCGCTCCATCCGCGAGCGCGCAGCCGAAGCGCTCGAGACGATGCGCATCTCGCTCAGCGAATGGGAGCGCGTCAACGTTCCGGCGAGCAGTTTTCTCCTGATCCGAAACGCGCCCGCACTGCCAGCTGAAAAGTTCTCGCCAGAACAATTCGGTAGAGCGGCCGGCGAGGACCGCATGCGGCTCTGTGCCGAGCTCGAGGCCGAGCTGTCGGGGCGGCTTCGCTCAGGGACTGATTTTGCCGAGGCGGCTGCGCAGATCACCGCCGAGCTCTGGGCGATGGGACACGATCTCTGGAACGTCCACCGCAACGACGAACGAGAGCTCTGGGCGCCCGATTCGGCAACGTCGCCCGACACGATGGGCATCTCCGTTGAGCTTTATCGATGCGGTCGCGCGAAGGTGTCTTGGGTGCATGCCCGCATCCAAAGTGCGCCTCGATCCAAGTGAGAACCAATAGGTGAGGACACGAGAGGAAGGTGGGACCATGTGCAGAATCACGAGATGGGAACGAGGTATCGGCATCGCAGCAGTCGTCTGCGCAGTCCTGAGACCCGAAGTAGCTCACGCCCAGAGCGTCGACGGTGCGTTTCGGCTGGGGCTCGGAGGTCCGCTGATTGCCCATGAGTCGACGACGCTTTCCCTCGCGGGCCGCAGTTCAGCGCCGACGTCAGCGGAGATCGACTCCTCACAAACGACGTTCGGCACCGCGTCCACGGGAGCGGGTTTCACGGTTGGATATGGGATCGGCGACATCGTGCTGGGCGGTGGGTTGCTCTTCGGCTCGACAAAAAACGACCTCGGAAGCCTCGGCGAATCCGATGCTACGACCTTCACGCTTCTGCCGAGCATCGAATACATCTTCTCGACGGACAGTGGATTTCGTCCCTTCGTTGCGGGAGCTCTCGGCTACCGCTCGACGAGTTCGTCGTCCGGGGCTTACAAGTTCTCGGAAGGCTCGTTTCTCGCGGGTCCATCGGTTGGATTTCACGGCTTCGTCACGCCGAGCTTTTCCATCGACTCGTCTCTCGGCGGGTTCTGGAATAAGGGGTCTGCGCAAAGCGGCGATGTCGAGCTCGATCGAAGTGGCTACTTGGTTGCACTGACGATAGGCGTTTCGGGTTGGCTTGGCGGTAGCGCCCCTCCGGCGCAGGGTCAGCCGCGTGAGCCGGGACCTGCGCCGAATCAGACGGCCGCCCAAACCAATGCACAGCTGCCACGTCCCGCCACGACGCCGGCAACCGTCAACGCAATCGTCGAGCAGAAGGATCAGCTGTCGGTCTCGATGGACATCCCGCGATGGGAAGCGAGCAGTCTGCATCTGGTTCTCACGGGTGAACCGCAAAAAGACGGTGCGACGATTCAGGTGACGATCTCTTCGGTGCTAGCGGGACAGCCTGCCGACAATTGCGGGCAGGCGCAGCTCGGCGCGGACGGAACGACTTTCTCGCTCACGGACGTCAAATCGTCGCTTCGACAGGGCTTCAGTTCATTCACGACCGCGCTGCAAGGCAGGGCCAGTGTAAGCGCTCTTGAATCGCTCGCGACGACCGCCGATCAAGCGTCAATCTCCACATGCGGACAGCGATGGTCCATTCCCCCGGCAGCCCGCCGACGCATATCGGAATTAGTGCGTACGTTTCGTAAGAACGTGCCGGCGAATGCCTGGAGCCACTACGACTTTGCGGACTGCGGGGTCGCGGTCCAATATCCTTCCTCGGCAGCGAAGCACGTCATCGCCCCGCAGGCTGCGGTCGGTGTCCAAGTCTCGACCCTCGAGTTCGAGCTGCCCGACAACCGCGGAGAGTTGTCCATCGGTTGTGCGCCGCTTCCGCCGAAGGAGAAGTCCTCACGCGCGATTCTCGATGCTGCTCGCAATGGGATGCTCAAGAACGTGGGCGCGAACCTCGTCAAAGAGTCCGACGTCGCTGGCGGTCGCGAGATCCTGTTCGATGTCTCCGGGAACCAGGGGCTCGCGCACATTCAACTGATCGGCAGTCGTCTCGTGTTCGCCGTTGCGACGCCGGTCAGCGGCGTGACGCTGGAAGCCGCGAACCGGTTCGTGAGCAGCGTCCAACCACTCGAGCCGTAATTGACAATCCTGATCCCGCCAATGCGAGACCCTCGATGAAAACACTTACGCTCTTCTCAACCCTCATGGTTCTTGCTGCGTTGGCAGGCGGCGCCGATGCGGCCGGGATCGCGCCGACGCACATCAGCTTGCCGAACGGGCCCGGCTCCATCGAGGGGCTTGGGCGCAACTTCGTGCCGTCGCTGGCGTCAGGGACGGCGGCGTACGGCGTCGATATCGCGGTGCCGCCCGGGGCCGGTGGGTTCGGGCCGAAGCTCGGGCTCGATTACGACTCGGGAACGGGCGCGTCGGAGCTCGGTCTTGGGTGGCACATCGGCGGCGTTCCTCGAATTCGCCGCCGCACGGAGAATGGACTTCCGCGCTTCGACGCGAGCGATTCCTTCGAGCTCGTCGGTCTCGGCATTCCGTGCGACCTGCTCGAGATGTCACCTGGGATCTACCGGCCGCAGGAAGAGTCAGGCGCCTTCGTGCGCGTCCAGCGCAGCGCGGACGGCAGTAGATGGGAAGCCCGCGACAAGACGGGCGTCACGTATCGGTTCGGCGGTCCGAGCTTCGTCGAATCGGAAAGAGGGAACGTCGCGACATTCCTTCTACGCGAGTCGATCGATCTGCACGGGCACAAGGTCAGCTACGCCTGGGACGTCGCCGGCGGACGGGCATTGCTCGAGAGCGTCACCTGGAACGACTACGGCGAGTCGTTCCGCAATATCGTTCAGTTCAACTATGAGGACCGCCCCGATCCACACGTGCTCTTCTCGGCAGGAATCCGGCAAGAGCTGACGCGACGGCTCAAGACCATCGAGGTCACACACGGGGCCGCTTTGGTTCGCCGCTACGAGCTTACTTACGCGCCGGGCATCCATTCGCTCCTTTCGAAGGTGGAGCTGGTTGGCAGCGACGGGACGAGCCGCCTTCCGGCGCTGTCGCTCGTGTACACCGAGCCGTCGTTCGCGGGCGACGGCCAGATCACGACGATGACGAATCCGCCGGGGCGCTCGCCCGCAGACCCAAACGTCGAAATCGCTGACCTCGATGGCGACGGTCTGCCGGACCTGCTCGTAACGCAGGCCGGACAATTCCGAAGCTACTTGAACCACGACGGCGTATCGTGGCAAGCGCCGATGGATTGGTCCGCGGGCAGCAGCCCGTCCGTGGCTCTCGGCACGACGGGTGTTCAGCTCGCCGATCTCGACGGTGACGGCGCGCTCGATCTCGTCGTCAAGAGTGGTCTTGACGCTTTTCGGTACTTCCCGGGCCGAAACGCGACGAGCCTCGCACCGGCGGTGCCGATCGCGACCGTCCCGAACTTCACGTTCGAAGATCCGGACGTGAAGCTCGGTGACTTCGACGGCGATCGCCGAACAGATGTCGCCATCACGACCGCTGCGGGGCTCGCCATCGCGTACAACCTCGGCGGCAACGACTGGACGGAGCCCGCGCTCGTGGGCGTCGTGGATCCGCGCCAACCGCTCCGGTTTTCGGACGGTGGCCACACGCAGCTCTGTGACGTGAACGGCGACCGCGTGCTAGATCTTTGCTATTTGCGGCCAGGAGCCCTCACCTACTGGCTCGGACGCGGGCGCGGCCGGTTCGAGCCGGCCCAGTCGGCAACTGGCGTCCCCGCATGGGATCCCTCGAGCCCTTGGGAGCTCCACGATCTGGACGGCGACGGCTGGGTGGACCTCGTGCACGTCGGCGTCGACGGCGTCGACTACGCGCTCGCCACGACCGCGGGCGAGTTCAGCTCTCCGCGGCGCGTGGCCGGAACACCCGAGAAGGGCCCGACGTCCGTCGTGCGGTTCGCCGACATGAACGGTTCGGGAACGACGGACATCGTCTGGATCGACGTTTCGGGTAGCCCCGATAGAGCTTGGCGCTACCTCGAACTCTTTCCGAAGGGCCGTGCCGGGTTGCTCCAGCGGATCGACAACGGACTCGGCAAGCTAACGACGGTCACGTACGCGCCGGCAGCCCTCGATGCCGCTGCTGCGCGGACGGTTGGTAGCCCATGGGCAACGCGCATGAACATCGGAATGCCTGTCATCCGGCGCGTGGAAGTGGATGATTCCCTCGGCGATCCAAAGCTGGCGACGGAGTACACGTACCGAGATGGCACCTACGATCCGCGGGAGCGCACGTTCGCCGGGTTTGCGGGAGGTATCGAAAGGCAAGTTGGTGACACATTCACGCCGACGCTCTTGACCGACAGCACGTTCGATGTGGGTCTCACACACCGGATGCTCAGAGGCGCCGTGCTCACGGCGGAGCAGCGCGATGAACACGGATACATCTTTTTTCGATCCACAATTGGCTACACGGCGCGGCCGTTCGGGACGAGCCTGGACGGGCGGCCGATCGACTACGCATACAAGTCCTCCGAGAGCATCGACACAATCGAAGGCGCCGATGTTTCCAAGGCGCGTACGACGCTTAATGAGTGGGAGCAAGATGAATACGGCAATGTCACGGCCGAGCGTCGCTGGGGCGAGATAGTGGGCAGTGACAAGCTCGCCGGAGGCGATGAGGCCATCACAGTTCGCACCTATGCGAACAACGAACGCGATTGGATTCTCGGCAAAGTGGCAACCGAAGAAGTTCAGGACGGGCAAGGTCGCCGCGTCGCGCTCAAGCGCAACTACTACGACGGCCAGGCGTTCGAGGGTCTGGCGCTCGGTGCCGTCGTTCGTGGCGACTTGCGTCGGGTCGAGTCATGGATTGACGGCGAACACTTCGCCGATGAACAGCGAGCTGACCATGACAAGCACGGCAACGTGATCGCAATGATCGATGCGCGCGGAGCAAAGAGTGAATTCGACTACGATGCGGACTCGCAGCCGTTCGTGATCGCCGAGCGCCACTTCGACCGATCCGGCACGACTCTCGAGTGGCATGCGCCCGAATACGACGGCCGATTCGGAGGCCTGCGACGGATCGTGGATCCGAACGGCAACGAGAGCCGGTTCGACTATGACCCCTTCGGCCGCCCGGTCGCGATCGTCAAGCCAGGTGACTCGCTCGAGCGACCAACCCAACACTTCTCCTACGCGCTCGCGGCCCCCCTCTCCGTGATCACCGTCGAGCAGCGTGAGGTGAGCGGCGCTGATGGCGTAGTCGTCAGCAAAACCTACGTCGACGGTCTCAGCCGCGAACGGGGTACCTTTGCGGAAGGATCGAACGCGGGCCAATGGGTCCTATCGGGATTCGTTTCGTTCGACGCCCGCGGCAAAACGTCGTTCACGGCGTACCCAAGCTTCCAATCGACTCTCGAGCTGCCAAAAGCGACAGGACTCGAGGGTACCTACCAGTACCGCGACGCGACAGGACGAGAGATCTCGAAGAAGCACGGCAATGACGGCGCCGCGACCCACATCGTCTACTCACCGCTTGTGCGCGAAGAGTGGGACGAAAACGATATGGATCCGAAATCGAGCCATTACGCGACTCCGACCACGTTCCGGCTCGACGGCCTTGGACGTCTGCGAACGGTCATCGAGAAGGTGCGCGATGCGCAAGGCGGTGGCCCCGCAATGGATCGGCAGATTATCTCGGGCACCTACACCTATGACCCGCTCGGCAAGCTGGTTGGACTGACGGACGCGGCCCAGCACTCTCGCACGTACGTCTACGACGGGCGCTCAAGGCGCATTCGGCTGGAAGATCCCAACGCCGGCGTGTGGAAATTCCAGTACACCGATGGCAATGACCTCGCGTACCAATTCGATCCAGCCGGCAACGTTGTCCACTACACGTACGATGATCTCGGCCGCACAGTCGAGGAATGGCACCAGAAAGCCGGCGAGTCCACGGAATCGCGCGTCGTCGCATATCATTATGACGCTCCTTCGCCCGACCATCCCGAACTCGGGAACGTGAGTGGCGACCTCGCGTGGGTCGAAGACCCGGCCGGAACGGTCTTCCTCGGATATACCCCCCGCGGGATCATCTCCGACAAGATCCGCCGCTGGAAGGATGGAAACGAGCATTCGGTGTGGACTGAGTTCGATGCCGGCGACCGTCCGCTGAAGCGCGGATTTCCTGATGGGACGTACCTGCCGTTCTCGTACGATAGCCGAGGGCGGCTCTCATCTCTCGGCCCGGTCGCAACTGAGATCCACTGGACGCCCGACGGTGAGCTCGACAACGTCCGCCTGGGTAACGGTATCCTCGACCGTCGCCACTACGACGGGCGGCACCAGCTCGAGCGTCTCGAAGCGATGGCGGGGACGACGGTCATTCGCGATCTGAAGCTCGCACGAGATGCAGCGGCCCTCGTCCAGGACGTGCTCGACCTGCGACCTGGAGTCCCAGCGGAGCACGATCTCACCATTCACTGCACGCTCGACGATCGCAACCGACTAGTGCGGGCGACCGACGCGAGCGGGTCCACGGCCTGGAGCTATGACGATATGGGCAACATCGCGTCGGTGAGCTCCGGACACGATATTCCCGGGCTCAACGTCACCAACCGCTTCGGTGAGAACGGCGCAGGTCCGGATCAGATGACGCATCATGGCGCCGAGGCGCTCGAGTACGATGCGGCGGGCCGGCTGACCAAAGACGGCGAGCGTCGTCTCACTTGGGATGCCAAGGGACGACTTATTCGGGTCGAGCGCGGCGACATTGTGGAGGAGTATACCTATGCCTATGACGGTGCTCGCGCCATCAAGACCACGGTCCACGCCGGCACCCCCGACGTGACCAGGTACATCGACAAGGACGTCGAGGAGCGTGGAGGCCGGCTCTTGCGTTACACGTTTCTCGGTGACGAGCGGATCGCACGGCTCGACCCTCTCGACGGAGAAGCGACTCCTGCGAGTGGAGCTGGACCGACGGTCGTCTCCCCCCGACGTCCATCACCATGGGGACGCGTGGCGTTGGTGTCGATAGTGGCCCTACTGCTGGCCGTCTTCGCGCGCCACGCAGCTCTGCTGCGCGCCCGCCGCGCGATCGTACGGGGAGTCCTGCGTGCCCTCGTCGATGCGGCGATGTTACGACCGGCTGTTGCAACGTTTCTCATCGTTGCGATGCT
>DASWDH010000559.1:0-3151 GCA_036395495.1 Polyangiaceae bacterium | reverse complement strand
GCAGCGCGAATTCGCGACCGGTCGCGCCTGCGCGCGCCGCCTGCTCTCACGCCTCGGCTGTCCCGAAGTCGCTCTGCCGGCCGATTCGGATCGCGTGCCGTGTTGGCCCGATGGGTTCGTCGGGTCCATCTCACATGCAGGCGAGCTCTGTGTCGTCGTGGTGGGTGATCGGACCACCATCGGTGGGGTGGGGATCGACATCGAGAGCGATGGTCCTCTCGAGCGCGAGCTCTGGGATATCGTGCTGGGGGAGGGCGAGCGCGCCTCGCTCATGACCTGGCCGGATGACCAACGGCAGATTCGCGCCAAGCTTCTCTTCAGCGCAAAAGAGGCGGTGTACAAGCTGCAATTTCCGGTGACACGGGCGAGGATCGACTTTCACGCCGTCGAGATCGAGCTTGGGACTGAGTCCTTTCGCGCGCATGTCGCACGCCAGGGGGGCCGGGGAGATCACGTCCACGGACTCGTGTGCGCCGCGCCTGGCTTCTACGTGACGCTGGCACTGCCGAGCGCGTACGCTCAGCCGTTCGACGGCCGCGTCAGTTGTTTTTCGCCCCGTCGTTGATCCAGCGAGTAAGGGTATCGATGTCGCTCTGCGCGATGCACGGGGTGCGCGAACAGCCGCGAGGCATCAGGATGCTGCACTTGCCGGTCACCAGCTCCAAGATGGCGCTATTGGCGGGATCGAATGCCCTGGCCAGTGTATCGCCGCCGCAGCGCGATACGCTGCGCGTCGTGAGCGTGCTGTAGTTGCGGAACGTGGAATGGCACCGCCCGCAGTTGCGCGCCACGATGTTCGACACGTCTGCGAAAGGAACGGTGGTGCCACTGCCGCCCATACCGCCCATACCGCCGCCGCCGGATCCTCCGCGACCCGCGGAGCCGCCGGCGCCACTGGAACCGGCCGAGCCTCCGCGCCCGCCGGAGCCACCCCCGCCGTATCCACCCGAGCCGGTAATATCGCCCGATCCGGCACCGCCTCCTTCGCCGGCCGCGCCTCCTTCGTCAGAGCCCCCGCCCGTTCCCACCGATCCTCCGGTGTCATCGTTGCTGCCGCCAACACCCGTCTTGCCGGTCTCGGTGGTGCCGCTGCCGCTGCCTGTGCTGGGGCCCGAAGGCGAACTACCGCCTTGTCCGAAAATCTCGTTTCCCGCCCCCCCAATTTCGCCAATGCAGTGAGTGCCCAGCAGACCGAATGTTGCCGTTATCAAGAAAGGTGCAACGAAACCGGCTCGCATCAGTGCCTCCTTTGCCCCCGGTCCTCGCGAGAGCTCACGAGGTCGTCGATCGCGCAGCCTTACGCAAGCCCAACGACGGCCGTTCTCAGCCACGTCCCATCTTCTGTCTCCCACCACGACGACGTTCGAGCGCCGACGAAAGGAACGACGACGTAAAGAGACAACTTGAGATGAGCAAGCTGCTCATCGAGTTCGAGCACCCCTCCGTGCTCATCGAGGTCGAACCATGTCGCTTGTGCTGCCGGATGACGCTGCCCGTCACTCAGGGGATCCCGAGTTCTTCGCGAACGTTCCATTTCGATACCTGCTCCCTCGAAATTTTCCCGCGCGGATTGATTTCGCTCCGACGTGGATGCGGTCTGCGAATTTGCTACCCCCCGTTAGTGCCGGCGCTCGAGTCGATGTGCGAAGATTTCGGATCCCGCATCCCGTTTTTCTGCTTCGTCCGAGCCGCATGGACAGTCGCGTCCAGTCGACTATGGTCCGACGACGGTGGCAGTCCGATTGCGAGCCGCGAGATTCGACGTCGATCGGGGCGATCGCTGCGGTCGTGTTCGCGTCGTGAGCTTGCACGCGATCGGGCTGTGCGCGCTCGTGGTTGGCGCACTCGTTTTGTGGGAGGGACGCGCTCGGGGGGGCGAGGCGCCGCCGATCGCGATTGCTTTCGAATGGGAACGCGCTCCCGGTGCGGAAGACTGCACCGATGGTTCATCGCTGCGACGCGCGGTGGATGCGCTGCTCGAGCGGCAAGTCTTCGTTTCTTCCGATCGAGCCAACATTTTCATTCGCGGACGGATTGCACCTACCAGCAATCGCCGAGGTTATCGCGCGCAGCTCGTTCTCGTTGCCTCCGACGGGACGGTTATCGGTCAGCGCGAGCTTCAGGGCGAGGCGCCCGAATGTGGGAGCTTGAACGAATCGCTCGCATTGGTGGTCGCGCTCGCGGTGGATTCCCTCCGGGCCGCACCGGCGGCCGTATTACGCCTCCCGAAGATGCCGTCTCGAACCGTTTCGCGCTGGGCTGCTGAAGCAGGAATTCTCGGCTCGGCGGAACTCGGTCTCATGCCGAATGTCTCTTCGGCCATCGGGCTCCAAATACGGCTGGAACCGCCTGTCTTTCTGCCGTTCGAAGTCGCTCTCTTGGTGTGGCCTTTCGAGAATCTTCAATCCACACCGGACGCGCGCGGTGCCGACTTCAGGGCGTTCGCGCTCCGAGGCTTTCTCTGTCCCACGCTCTTCTCACCGGGAGCGGTCCAGCTGCGCGGATGCTTGGGTGCGGAAGTGTTGCAGTTGACGGCGACCGGGATCGCCCTCGACATTCCCCATTCGCCCTCCAGCCTGATCGCCGGCCCGGCTGCGAGGGCAGTGTTTTTTTTGCCGCTCTGGGGCCGCTCCGCGTTTCATTTGGCGGCTGGGCTCATGGTGCCGCTGGTTCGCGATCGGTTCTTTTATAGGGACGAGGCCGGAGAGGTACAGGTCATTCATCGTCCCTCGGCGACCGTGCCGTTCGCCGAAATCGGCATCTCATGGCGGATTCCTTAGCAAAGAAGACCGCGAACGAGCACTCCATGAGGTGTGGATTACTCCGCCGATTTGGCTCATGATGAGGGCCCGCTCACGGTACTGAGCGGCTGGAACTCCATGCAACCCGCGCGTCAGTCACCTCGAAGGGACCCAGTGCCTGCGGAGGCTGTGCCGATTCCAGCATTGAGGCAAATTCTCGATGAGTATGCACCACAGGTCTGGCGCACGCTCCATTACTGCGGCGTCCCTCCTTCCGACCTTCAGGACGTCTGTCAGGAGGTGTTTCTCGTTATCCACAGAAAGATTGGCGAGTTCGAAGGTCGCTCGTCGATGAGGACGTGGGTCTATCAAATTTGCATGCGCGTCGCCGCCGGCTATCGGCGCAGGGC
>DASWDH010000558.1:0-6818 GCA_036395495.1 Polyangiaceae bacterium | reverse complement strand
GGGCGAGCACGACCATGATGACCGAGCGCAGCCGGCTCGGCCGGTTCGGGTCTTCCTCCCGCCGAATTTTCAGAGAAGCCAGATCTTGGCTGAGGTCGGCCACGGTGACGCCTTTTACCACGCGCTAGGCCGCCGCCCAATCTCGCCGCACGCGTTTAACTGGCACATTTCTGGTAAACGCCTCGACCCGTGCGATTTTGCTAGAATCCCCGGTCATGCTGCGAAAGTGGGTGGTGGTCGGATGGCTGCTGTTGACCTCAGCCAGTGCCGGATGTGACGAGAAAGCAACGGTTCCCAAGCCTTCTTCCGAGTCACCGACGGCCAAAGCAGTACCCGCGTCGAGCGCTCCGAAGGCGCCGGATCCGCTCGCCGGCCTGACGGTCGACGAGCTCGGCCTTTATCTGCAAACGCATCGAATCGACATGGCGGCCAAAGATGCCGAGGAAAAGCTGCGCGCCTTGGTAGCCGGCCTACCGGTGAAGCAAAAAGCCGTGCCCGTCAGTGCCGCGCGCAATGCCAAGACGCAACACGTGGGCGCGCTGGCCCGCGCCCTCGGCGAAGCAGGAGCCGCCGAGGTAGACGTCAAAACGCCCGATCGAACGGGCGCCGAAGGCACAGTTCGGTTTACGCCGCAGCAGCTCGTGCCCCCTTCGACGCCCGACTGTGCCCTCGTGGCGATGATCAAAAAAGACAGCACCAGCGCGGTTTGGCGACTGAAGGGGGGCACCGCCACCAAGTTTTCGAAGGGCCTCGCCGGTCCCGATCTCTCGATGACGTTCGAGGGTCTCACCGAACAAATGTCGGCGTGCGCGTCGACCCACTGGTTCTTGACGGGCGAGGACAACGTGATTTGGGGCTTGGTCTTCGACCTCGGCCAAGTGGTGGCCAAGGCCGATCCTCCTCCCAAGGCGAGCAACGCCGTGCTGCTCTACGAAGCTCCGGTAGCCGGGCGCCCCGTTTCGCTGGTGCGCGCCAAGGCGCCGCTACCATGAGGGGTCAAGGACCTCAACGCGGGATAGAGTGCGCCGTAGCGCCGATACGGATCGGCATAGGCGCGGTGGGCCCCCTCATCGAAAGGCTGCGGCGCGAGTCGCTTCAGCGTCTTGCGGCAAGCGGTCGCCACGTCGGTGAAAACACCCGCGCCGACGGCCGCGAGCAGAGCTGCTCCGTAAGCGGGCCCTTCTTCCTGATTCACGCGGACGACGGGTAGTCCGTAGACGTCGGCTTGCATCTGGCGCAAAAAGGGGCTCTGCGCACCTCCGCCGGTCAAGAGGATTGTCTCGATCGGTACGAGATTGCGAACGATGGTCAGCGCGTCTCGCATGCCGAAGCAAATCCCCTCGATCACCGCCCGTGACAGGTGTGCGCGCGTATGAGCCAACGAAAGACCGACGAACGCGCCGCGGGCCGATGCATCGCGATGCGGCGTTCGCTCCCCCTGCAGGTAGGGCAAAAACGTGAGACCTTCGGCACCCGGAGCGATGGCCGCTGCCTCGCGATCGAGCATGCGGTGGGCGTCCTTTCGTTTCTCGAGCTCCTTCGCCAGCTCGCGCCGGTGCCACTCGAAAGCTCCTCCGGCCGTCAACATCACGCCCATCAGATACCAGGTATCGGGCACAGCATGACAAAACGTGTGGGCGCGCAGACCGGGATCCACGAGTGGTTGGCGCGTCGGCGTGAGAATCGTTCCCGAAGTTCCCCAGCTCGCCACGGCTTCGCCGGGCGAGACGAGGCCCACCCCGATCGCACCGCAAGCGTTGTCGGCGCCTCCACCGACGACGGGTGTGCCCTGCGCCAGGCCGCTAGCTTTCGCAGCCGAAGAGTGCACCCACCCGAGCACCTCGGTGCTCTCGCCGACGTCGGGCAAAAGACGCAGCGAGAGGGCCATTGCCTGCATGATCGAGCTGCTCCAGCGACGAGCGGCGGTGTCGTACATCAGGGTGGCCGAGGCATCGGACGGCTCGCTGGCCAGCGTGCCCGTCAAGCGATAGCGAACGTAGTCCTTGGCGAGCACGACCTTCTCGAGCCGCGCGAAACTTTGGGGCTCGTGTTTTTTGAGCCACAGCACCTTGGGAAGAGTGAAGCCCTCGAGAGCCGGATTGCTGACCCACTCGCGAAGCCGATCTTCGCCGACCTCTCGCGTAATGTCCCGGCACTCTTCGGTCGTGCGGCCGTCACACCACAGAAGAGCCGGACGGATGACTCGGTTTTCCTGGTCGAGAAAGACCGAAGAGTGCATCTGCCCCGACAAGCCGACGGCGGCGATGCGGTTCTGCGGGACATGCGCCGCTGCGAGGACTTTCCGCGTAGCGGCGGCGGCGGACTTCCACCAATCGTCCGGCCGCTGCTCGGCCCAACCGGGCTGCGGCGTCAATAGTGGATGCGGCCGGGTGACCGTTGACTTCACCCTGCCTTTCTCGTCGACGAGGGCGGCCTTGACTCCGCTCGTGCCGATGTCGAGCCCCAGGAAGTAATCCATCGTCCCTCTCGGCCATCACATCACAGATGGCGCAGCGCGTCCTCGATCTCCTCTTCGCGCGCCAGCCCGACGTGCTTCCAGACCAGCCGGTTTTCGGAATCGAGCACCACGGTCGAGGGCACGGTGTGCACGTCGCCGAAGGGTCCCTCGCCGGAAATGAGCGAGGCGTCGGCCATCGCGACCGGGTAGGAAAGACGCAGCGCATCGCGAAAGGCAACGATGAGAGGCCGATTCTCGGAGCGTTCGAGAATGATCCCAGCCGCATTGATGCCGGTATGTCTCTGAGAGATGCCGCTCAGGAAACGCGCCTGCGCCTGCGAGGCGAGGTCGTACGTCGTCAGAAAGACGATGACCGTCGGCTTACCGCGCATCGCCTCGGACGAGAGCGCGCCCTTTCCGTCCGCGAGCTCGTAGCTAAAATGGACCGGAGCGGTGCGCACCGTGGCGCCGAAGACCGGCTGAGAGGGAGGCCGCTCACCGGCGCATGCCAGAAAGAACGACAGCACGGACCAAAGGCACAGGCTCTTGCAGGTCACCCTTCGTCGTCGAATCCGGGCTGGAAAAGATCGACGAATACCCCAAGCGCACCGGGGAATTCGCGACCACTGCGGCGGTGCGCGAGCACGGCATGCGCCAGCTCTTCCACCACCGGCTTGAGCGGAGTCTGCTCGAGAAGGATGCCTTCCAGCTCACTTCGTGTCCGCGGCGCATCCCGATCGTGAACGATAGGATCTCGGCGCACCCAGACGAAGCCGTCTTGCGGCCGGATGCGACATGCCACGACGTGGACGAAATCCAAGTAGAGCGGCAACACCACCGCGACGATCCGATCGCCGTTCGATGCGACTCCACGCAGCGCCCTGCCCGCCGGCCGCCGGGGCATGATGCCGCTGTCGCCCACGGCAGCCTGGATACGCGCGCGTCGCTCAGGTTCGGTCTCTACCGATAAGAGCGGCGCGTACATGGCGAGCTTGGGGACCTCAATCTGGGGAGCGTCCTGATCGAGCGCGTCGAGCCACAACTTGCGTCCGACGTCATCGAGAGCCTCGTACGCAAGGGCGGCGGCAACCGCGGCTTCCGGATCGGTTGCGAGCGCTGACAGCCAGGCGCGCCAGGCGGCGCGAACCCGCTCGTCGGTTGCAATCGGCTCGGCGGTCTCCGCCGGTCCGGTGTCCCGCAACTCGCCGAAAAGAGATTTCTGCAACACGCGACCCGAGTGGCACACTAGCACTAGTGCTCGCGATCCTCACTACCAGATCGTCGTCGCGCGTCGTCACAATTGCAGTTCGTGACCACCGTCACCGCGCTCGTGCGTTTCAAGGCAGATCAAGAAGCGCGCCAGTCTCTCGTTCCAGATCTTGTAGAATTCTGTCGAGCTCCTCTTTCTGGCTCGGTGAAGTAGCGATCGTCAAATCGCCGCCGCTCTCCGCGAACACGACCGCCAGTCCTTCGCTCGCCTCGATCACACCCTTGACAAAGACAACTTGGCGCGCGGGCACGAGCATCCGTCGAAAGATGAGCCCGCCGAGCATCATGGGATTATGAGATTTTTCGGATGGCGGCATCACGTTGGCGCGATTGGCAGGTGGAAAGAGACGGTTTCGTGCTTCGGATCCTGTTGGGACCGCTGGGGGTTTGTCGCGACCCGAGGTATCATAACGCACCATGAAGGGCGAGCTTGAGGACTGGCTCAGCGAACTGCCGCCGCTCGATGGGGCCGATGACGAACCCGATGCCAACGAGAGCATCGTCGACGACGCGTTGCCGTCGCTCGATGAGGATTCGTCCCTGGATGACGCCGCGGCCGACGATCTCGAAGTCGACGAAACCGTCGACATCGCTGAAGAAGAATCGAGTGACGGTGAGGACGACGATCGGTGGGAGGCCGACGTTGGGGAACCCGAGCTCGACCTCGACGACGCAGGCGACGGCGCCGCAGGCGAACTGGACTCCCCCGCTCTAGGCGACGGCGACTTCGACCTCGATGACGATCTGCCCACCTCCGAAGACGATTTGGGCGAGGAAGGCACGACGGACCCCATCGAGCACTCGCTCGACGAGACGCTGCCGGCGCTCGATGCAGACGAGGAAGGTGATTTCGAGGATGCGCTGCTGTTGGAGGCGGGCCTCACGTTTCCACAAGGGGAGGCGATGCGATGGGCCTCCATCATCTGGCAAGAGCGCTCTTCCTCGTCACGCTCGTTGGCGTGGGCGGTTCCCGACGATCTACCAGTGGCTATGGTCGTGCACCCGCTCGCCGATCTGGTCGCGGCGATCACGAGGAGCGGCAAAATCCGTGTGTCGCGCGATGGCGGAATGACGGTGCTCGACACGAGCGCCGGTCAGAGGCAGCTAAAGACGCTGTTCGACGAAGGTGGACCGTCGTTCGCGGCATTTTCGAAGGGGGGGGCTTTGTGGATCGCCGATCGATCGGGTCGGCTAGCCAAGAGCGTCGATTTCGGACATTCCTGGGCTAGCTGCCCGTCGATCGGGCGCACCATCCTGGCTTTCGCCACGCACGACGATGGTTCGCTATCGGTGCTGGCGCGCAAGGCCGAAGCTGTCGAGCTCTTGACGTCGACGCACGGGATTCGGTGGTTCGCCCAGCCGATTTCGGCCCACCTTCAGACGGCCCGATCGCCGGTGATGCCATCGGCTGTGTGGCTAGTTCACCGAGCTGCGGCGGTGGCCATCGGCGATGATCTCGGTGTCCTGCTTTCCCGCGATGGACGGCACTTCGCGCGGGTGCCGGGATCCGCCGGCGCCCATGCGGCCGCGTTCGCCGGTGCATCGTCTCAGGCGCCGCTGCTGTTCACCGGCACCTTCGTCGAAAACGAAGAAGCCGTGCGCCTCGTCCGGTTGATGCACGACCGCACGGCAGAAATCGTGGCCGAGCTGCGCAATTCCGGCGACGAGATCGGCGACCCACCGACCGTTCTTTCGCTCGCCTGGGACGAGGCCAGCCACACCGTGCGCGTCGCCTTCCCGACGTGCATCGCCGCGTGGGGCCCTTCGCCCCGCGACCTGACCTGACCTTAAGCTCGATCCGAAGTCATGCCGTGGCCGTTAGGCGGGCGAGTGCGTCGGCATAGATTTTTTCTTCGTCGCGATGGTTGTCCTGACGAGCCCTGTCGACGAGCCGCCGGAGGACAGCTGCTTGCCGCCGCGTGAGCTCGGGTCGCGCCTCGGCGGTGGCATCTTCGAGCTGCGCCGATAAGACGGCGAACAGATCGAGATCGCGGCCGAGGCGGCTGAGGACATCCGCGAGCTCCATCGCGACTTGGTGGTTCATTGGGTCGGCGCGAAGGCGGTCGGAAAGCACGAGCGCTCGCTCTTCGTCGGTCGATTCATCGGCTACGGGAGCTTCCGGCGCGGGTGCCGACGCAGTCTGTACTTGGGCGCTCGCCGCTGCCTCGGCGGCCACCTCACGGAACAACGTCAAGATCTTGCCATCGCGCGGCGAGAGCTGGAGTGCGACCGCGAGGTGACGTTGCGCAGCCACGGGATCCTTTTTCGTGGCGCGTTCGAACCGTGCGGCTTCCACGAGCCAAGCTGCCGCCCGCGCGGGATCGATTTCGTTGGCGATTTCGACGGCGTCCCGCATTCTTGCAAACGCAATCGACGCCCCGGCGAGATCACCGAGGGCGCTGCGGTAACGTCCTTCGAGGCCGCGTGCGTCGAGGCTTTCAGGTTCGCCCGGTGGGATGGAGCGCAGGCGAGCGATGGCATGAGGTAGATCGCCGGCCGAGTCGGCGAGTGCGCGGGCCAGAGCGAGCACGGCGTCGAAGGAGGCAATCCCTTTTCGTTCGGCGAGCTCGACGGCCCGGGCCAAGAGATCGAGTGCTCGCCCGGTGCGGCCCGCCGAAAGAAGACTGCGCGCCAGACCTGACACGGTGCTCGGATGATCGGGCGCATAACGCAGGGCGCGCTCGAACAGGGTGACGGCCTTGGCGTGGTGCCCACGCGAGAGGAAAGCCTCGGCTGCGCGGCGCCACACCTCGTGCCGGTGATGTGCTCCGCGCGTAGCCGCTTCGAGGTGCTCGGCGTCAGCCATGGCGCTCTTGACGTCGGCAAGCTCGAGCCGCAAGGCGAAGCGGGCCCAACGCGGTGCTTCGAGCGCCGGCGATCGTGCGACGGCTTGATCGAGAAGTTCGCGACGCTCGCGAATGTCCTCGCTCTGATCGGACGCTCGCAGCAAGGCAAGGGCGGCGAGGGGCCCGTAGAGTTCGCGCTCCGCCGCTTGCCGGAGCGCCAAGACCGACGCTTGTGAGCTACCCGTCGCGGCGAGTAGCTCGCCGGCGAGAAACCCCGCTTCGGCCAGAGGCATCGCCTCGAGGAG
>DASWDH010000557.1:0-7554 GCA_036395495.1 Polyangiaceae bacterium | reverse complement strand
TGGGACCCAAACCGGAAGAGACACTCGCCGCGTACGGCGAGGCGCTGGGACGGGAAGTCCCCCCATGGAGTGCGGGTGAGTCGAAGGAAGGCGATGTGGTCGTGTGGTATCCGGGTTCACCGGACCCTCCGATGCGCGTCAGTGCAACGCCGGCTGCCTGGGTGCACAGGCGCCATCGCCGAAAATATGCGAAGGGGGAGTTGGGACCGGATCGAAGCTTTTACTTTCGCGGCCGTTCGGGAAAGCTCAATCTACGTGCTCAAAATCTCGCTCTCTTCGTGCAGATGTCGGAAGGCGTCGACGAGGCGACGTGGCTGTTTCACCTGCGCCGCGGCGACTACTCGCGGTGGTTTCGAGAGCACATCAAGGACGAGAGCTTGGCCGCCCGAGCCGAGGAAATCGAGCGCGACCGCGGCGCGCCGGCCGAAAGCAGCCGCATGCTCATTCGCCAAGCGATCGAAGAACACTACACGCTCCCCGCATAGCACCCACTGGTCGCTCGAGTTGCCACCGCGTTCGGCGGGGCAAAAAAGCACACGACCACGGGCCCATGTCTTGCTTTTTGACTTGATCGCAACCATGAGCCTGCTTCATCCTGTGCCAGTCCTTGAACGAGGCAGGCCTCAGCGGGTGGCCTTGGGAGGGGAGCGCTGGAAGCATCCATGCCGGGAGCACCGGTAGCTCTGTTTTAGTCGGTACGGTTGGGACCCGGCGACTAGCTGAATCAGAGTGGAGGGGGGGCCAGCGCGGGGGGGGGAAGGGCAGGCGACCGCGAAGTGAGCTAGAAGGGAGCCGTTGAGCTCCCGACTTCCTCGCCTGCCCCATTTGTTCTCGCGTCGTCCGGCGATCCTCGCGCCGATGGAGGACGTGACAGATGCCGTGTTCCGGCGACTCTGTCGGCAGATCGGTGCGGAGCTTTGCCTCACCGAGTTCGTGAACGTGGAAGGGTTGCTTCGCGGCTGCCGCAACGCACGACGCAAGGCGACACTTGCCCCCGGCGATCAGCCGACGGCGATTCAGATCTACGGATCGGATCCCGAACGCCTCGCCGAAGCTGCTCGAGCCGCCGAAGAGGCGGGGCCAGTGTTCATCGATATCAATTGTGGGTGCTGGGTTCCGAAGATCGCCGGTCGGGGAGCCGGCGCCGGTTGGCTGCGGGATCCGGACGCAATGGTGCAAATGGCAGCCAACGTGGTGCGGGCGGTGTCGCTGCCTGTCACCGTGAAGACGCGGATCGGCTGGGGGCCGGAGTCTCACATGCCGATCGTCGATCTCGCGCCGCGTCTCGAAGACGTGGGAGTTGCTGCGCTCACCGTGCACTGCCGCACCGCGGCCATGGGTCACACAGGGCGGGCGGAGTGGCGCTGGGCGGCGCTCGCCGCGTCTCGCGTGAAGATCCCGGTGATCGTGAACGGTGATATTCGGTCCGCTGCCGACGCGAAGAACGCGCTCGAAGACACCGGGTGTGCCGGCGTGATGGTCGGACGGCGCGCCATCGAACATCCGTGGGTGTTTCGCGAGATCCGAGCCTTGCTCGACGAAGGCAAGAACCACCCTGGTCCGACGATCGACGAACGCATCGCGATGTGCCGCGCTCACCTCGAGGCCAATGTCGCCGAGCGCGGGGAGTACTTCGGCGTCCGCGTGACGCGCCGACACCTGAGCGGTTATTTGAAGGGACTACCCGGAGCGTCTGCTCTTCGGCAGCGCCTTCTCACCGAAGAAACGCTGAGCGGTTGTCTCGACATCCTCGCCTCGGCGGAGGCCTCGCTGCGTCGGAGTTCATGCGCGGAAGCTTCGTTGCCTGGTTTGACGGCCTGAGGTCGTCCTCAAAGGCAAGCGCAGAGCGGGTCGCCGGGGGGGCAGAGGCACGGGAGACGCGCGTCACCGACGTGGGATTTGGTCGTCGACCGCGCTGCGGGCGGAGGGGCCACCGACGCGCTTGGCGGCGTGATCGCGATGCCTCGAAACTCATGGATCTGCCTGACGAGAAGGCGTAGCTAACCTTCGTAGACGTCGTCTTGCTCGATGCGTGAGAGCACCCAGTCGAATTCGCCGGAGGTGACCTTGGCCCGGCAGTATTCGCAGGTGCCTGCCATCTCGATGCGCAGGGGGGCACCGCAGGACGGGCAGGTAGCTTCGGTTCGCGCCGGTCCTTTTCGGGTGGCCCCGCGAATGAGCGTCCAGTATTCGGTGTAACGACGGGGGCGATGGCGGCTGCCTGCGACGACGCGACCGTCGTCATCGGCCATCGTGTAGTCGAGACTACTCGCGTGGAGACGGACCGTGATGGCGTCGTAGAACTTGTCGGACGAGATGCGCGCAAGCTCGATCTGCTCGATACGGGCCCCTTCGGTGATGTTGCGAACTCGTTCCTTTTTGTACGCTTCGATCCAATAGGCAAGCATCTGAAACAGGTTGTCGCTCACGAAGGGGCGCACCCGGGACCACTCGCGGTTCGACCACGAAGCTTGCATGGCCTCGAAGATGAGGGCGACGCGCGACTGGAACCCGGGCCAGGCAAACGCCGGATCCCGCTGCGTCAGCTCAGCGAAGCGGGCTTGCACGTCGCGATCGACGACGGTCGGCAGGTCGGTGCCCTGCTCGGCGGTGGTTTCGGTCAAGATGGGGCCGCGGGCCTCGCGCGCAGCAACTTCGATCGTCTCGACGACCCAATCGAACTGGCCGGTATCGACGGTGACCTGGCAATATTGGCAACGCCCTCCCGCCACCCCCTCGACGGGCGCGCCGCAGGATGGGCAGGTGAAGACACGCACTCGATCGGGAGGGCGCGAAAGCACGCCCTTGTTGCGCGCGAGCACCCACGCTTCGCGCGCGTAAAAGCTTCGCTCTGCGCCGGATGGGCCAAGCTCGCTGTAGTTGGTCTCGAACTCCACCTGGAGCCGAACGGTCGGCGCGCCTTCGGCGGCACCTTCCACTCCGACGTAGCGCATGGCGCCGATGATGATCGACCGCACTTCGCGCACATCGCCGAGCGCGGCGAGCGCGGCTCTTGCTTCAGGCTTGAGGTAAGCCGAGAGTCGTTCGAGTGCGGCCCCGCCGCGCAACGTGTGGGCTTGCGCATAGAGCGCGTATAGAAAATCCTCCAGAAGAACGAGCGAAAAGTTGGCGTCGTGCTGGCGAATGCGCTCGAGGAGCGGGCGTATCCTCTCACGGAGCGGGGGTTCGTCGGCTCCCGCGTTCCACGCGAGTTGCATGCCTTGGCGTTTCATCACGAGTGCGAGCCCGATCAAGAAAACGACGAACACGATGAACCCGATGCCGCCAATCGTCGTCGAGAGTAGAAAGCCGATGAGCCCGATATCGCCGGACCCCGATCTGTCGTCGTAATTCCCGCTGCTGCGATTGCCCGACGAGCTCGACCCGAAGGTGCCGCTGCGCGAGCTGCCGCCGCTGAAGGAACCCCCCCGCGAGCTACCGCTGCTCGATCCGCCGCGGAAGGAGCCGCCGCCGCCCGGGCGGAGCGCCGCTAGCATGACTGCGTCAGATCTTGGCGATGACAGATCACGATCAGCAATTGCCGCGTGTCGCCAACGTAAATGACGGCGAGGCCGTCGGAAGCTGCGCATCAGACCGGAATGGCCGCTAGGCCTCGCCTCTTCGGCTTCGCCGACAGCCATTTCCGCCTGTCCGGTCAGTACTTGAGTGGGCCTATCGCTACTCCAATCAAACGATCTGGCAGCGAGGATCTGACGCAGTAATGCTAGGGCGGGGGCCGGAGCGGCGGCGGCGACCACGGCGGCCATCGAGACCCAGCAAGCCACGATCAGGAAGCGCGTTGGCTTCATGCCGGCGGCTCATCGGGCAGCTCGTTGACGTCGGTCGCGAGTCGCGGCAACGCGTCGGCCAGGATCGGACCGAGCGAGCGCAGCGCGGCGACGAACGCGGGAAAGCTAGGCCCTCGTCGGACCGCCCGTTCGAGCGAGCCGATCGCGTCGGTGAAACGCTGACCCAGAACGGCCAGGTCGATACCGATGTCCGTCACCACCTCCACCCGTCGCTCGAACATCGAGGCGAACACCAGAATTCCCGACCGACCCGAGGTTCTCGTGACCCCGAGCTCGACGAACGACGCGCGCGCGGCGGTACGCACGTTGTTCGCCATCAGCTTGCGCGAGGTGAGCGCACGCCTCAGCGGAGGAACGCCCGCCGAGAGGAGCGTGCCGAGCGCGAACGCCGCCAGCGTGTCGGCGGGCATCCAAGCGATGCTGAACTCGTGAGGGTCGAACAAGAAAAAGAGCAGCGCGGCGAACGACAGCGCGAAACCGACCAAATAATCGGTGTGTCGATAAAAGCCGGCCCGCGGCCGCACCGCCACCACGATTTCGGCCGATGTCGCCTGCTCGACTTCCCGAATCGCTGCCGCGACCTCTTTTTGGGCGGTGTGACTCGTAAAGCCCGGCTTCGCCATCGACGTGGCGGTTAGCTCGGTTTGACGCTGTCGAGCAGGGTGAAGAACGCGCTGCGCGCCGCCTCGACGGTTTTCTTCGGCCCGGTCAGCTTGAAGAAGTACTTGCCGCCCGGCGTTTCGACGACCGCTCCGACCATACGAAAATTCGACTTGGGCGTGGGGGCCGCGCCGGGCATGCCCGAGGAGTAGGTACCTTCGAGCTCGACGATCGTTTGGGTCATGCCGTTGGCCTGACGCTCGCTGCGCTTCACGTCTCCCGGCTTGGCGTCGGGAAACTGTTTGGTCCAACGTTGAATGTTGTCTTCGATCGATCCGCCTTCCGAGCCGAACGCAAACACCGCCATCTCCGCATCCTCGGGGTCTTTGGGAGCGGCCGGGATTTTGTAGCTGGCCTTACGCATGGGGCTGGTCGGCGCGACCCGCTGCCAACCCGGCGGATCGGTCCACACGACGGGGCGAACAGGCGCCGCCGCCGGGGGAGGGCTGGCGGGCGGCGGCATCGCCACGGGGTTCGCACTTGCCGTGACGATCGGCTTCGGTGCAGCGTCTTCTTTGCGCGAGCACGCGCCGAGCGCCGAAGAGAACGCGACGACAACAACGAGAGTTCGCATCATTGGCGGGCCTCGGTGACAGATTGGGGAGGGCGATCGAGGGAACATCAGAATCCTTCTTCTCCGCGCCGCGGCGGGAGCCGACGGGCGCCGGAAGGGTACCCCATCTTTCCTGGCAGAGGCTACCAACTCGACCGTCTGCCCCCGTACCGCCCGGCCCAAGGAGAAGGCAACGCCCGCGAGTTTCGACCCGAGTTTGACAAGCTTTGACTTGACAAGTCTAGACTTGACAAGGCTAAACTTGGCGATTTATCGTGCACTGGTGTTCATCGGGCGCAACGCCGAGCTCCGTCTGCTCGGCCAACAATACGATGCGCGAGGCAGCACGCTCGTTCCGATCTATGGTCGACGGCGCGTCGGCAAGAGCGAGCTCGTGCTCCGATTCCTCCAGGACAAGCGCGCGATTTACTATGTGGGAAAGACTGCACCGGCGGGCTTGCAGATGCGTGAGTTCTTGGAGCAGGCAGCTCTTGTGCTCGGTGAGCCTCTACTGAAGACCATGCCGGCCCATGGTTGGCGCGAGATCTTCGAGGAGGTCCTGAAACGAAAGGGGCCCGGAAAGCTCGTCTTGGCGCTCGACGAGTTCCAATGGATGGCGGGTGCCAGTCCGGAATTACCGTCGGTCCTGCAAGAGCTGTGGGACCGCCACGCGCGGATCCCCGAAGCGCTGATGATCATCCTCTGTGGCTCGTACGTTGGTTTCATGGAGCGGGAGGTGCTCGGCAAGAAGAGCCCGCTCTTCGGAAGGCGGACGGCACAGATTCTCCTCAAGCCCTTCACTTACCGCGAGGCGGCGGGCTTCCATCCGGGGTGGTCGCTCACCGATCGCGCTACCACCTACTTCTTGTGCGGCGGCATTCCGTTCTATCTGCGTTTCTTCGACGTCCATCGGTCGGTCGAAACGAACATCGAACATGTGATTCTAGACGAGCTGGGACCGCTGTTTCGTGAGCCGGACTTCCTGCTGCGCGAGGAATTGCGAGAGGTCGAGAGCTACTATGCGGTGCTCTTGGCCATCGCGGAGGGCAATGCAACTCAGAAAACGATTGGGATTCGCAGCGGGCTTCCCGAGCGAAACCTCCCCTATTATTTGCAGCAGTTGGTCGACCTAGGATACGTGGCGCGGCGCTACCCGCTTTCGGAGCAAAAGGCGGCGGCGCGTCACGTGCGCTTCGTGTTGATCGATCCGTTGCTGCGCTTCTGGTTCCGTTTCGTGTTCCCCAACATGAGCTTTCTGCAGCAGATGGGGCCGACGCGTACGATGCGCCGTATTCGGTCGGAGTTGGCTGCTTACTATGGCGCCTGTTTCGAGCACGTATGTCGCGAAGCTCTACCTTACCTATATGAACGCGAAGGAATCGACGCTGCCTTCGAAGTCGGAGAGTTCTGGAACAAGGAGGTCCAAATCGACGTGGTGGGTCTGCGAAGCGATAACTGGACGGATCTCGGCGAATGCAAGTGGGGCGCCATCCGGTCGCCGGCTCAGGCGCTGGCGGAACTCGAGGGAAAGGCTGCGTCGTACCCGAATCGACGCAACGCGACTCTCGGACTTCGACTGTTCACCCATCGCACGATCAAAGCGCCGGTGAGTCGGCGCCCGCTCCGGGTGCACGATCTCGAAGCCTTGTATCGCTGAGTCTCACCGTCGGCAGGCGCCCTTGTTGGGCACGTTCCACACTTCGCCCTTGGGTCGCGTGAAGACGGGCGTGCCGCCTCGTTCGACGAGCTCGTTCTTGTAATAGACGTGGTGGCCGAGCAGCGTCCTGATTTCAGTGCCACCCGCCGCGCCGTCGTCGGGGTCGCTCCACGATTTGCCGACGATGTCGAGGTCGCCGTCGCAGTCGACGTCGGCCGCGCGTGCTTCGTGACCGGGCCCGACAGCCACCTTGTGCTGCGTGAATGCGCCCTTGCCGTTGGTATTCTCGAAGATCCAGAGCGCGCCCACGTTTTCTGCGACCGACACGTCGATGTCGCCGTCGTTGTCGAAATCGTAGGCGAGGACATTGTGCAAGACGCCGGTGATCGCCGGCAAAGGAGCGTTCGGGCCGGCGATCATGTGCACGGCCAACATCGTCCCCTTGCCGTCGCGGTTCTCGATCCACGCCACGTTGTGGCCCCAATGGGTCGACATGACGATGTCGAGATCGCCGTCGCCGTCGATGTCGCCCATCGTCGTCAGAGGCGCCGAGCCGGGTGCGGGTGCCCCAGCTGCGAAGTCATTGCTGGCGGGTATGGGCATCGGCGTAAAGGCGCCGCCCGCCGCCGAGCTCTTGTACCACCAGTGGTCGCCAGCAAGCGCGTCGTTGCGTCCGTCGCCGTCGAGGTCGCCGATCGCGCCGCCCTGCTGCTGGTTGTAGGTGGAGAGGACGGTTCGGGTCCAAGCTTTGGTCGGGTCGGCTCCCGGCGTCCACCATTGAGGATTGATGTCGCGCACGAGGTAGAGCGCGTCGAGCTTGTTGTCGGCGTTGAGATCTCCGATCGTGATCTCTTCAGTCGTGCCCGGTGCCCCAG
>DASWDH010000556.1:0-7028 GCA_036395495.1 Polyangiaceae bacterium | reverse complement strand
CTTAGTGTCTATTTGGGCCGAGCCCGCGGTCACCGTCGTCGTTTCGTCGGGTAGCTCGGCGGGTGACTCGATGCCTGCGTATTTTGACCGTGAAATAGTCTTGAAAGCTACATTCGCGCCCATCCGCAAGCGTTCAAGATCCGCCCCAACTAACGTTTAACGTTAAGCGCTAACCACAGACGCTTTCCGTGTGCCTGCACCAACCCCGGGAAGTCACACCATCACGTTGCTAGCTGGAAACAGCAATACCATTAGCGATAGTAACCATTACTTCAGGGTTACGATCGTTGAAGCTCCGCATTGAGCGCGGCCGAGTGCTTCTCGGCGGCAGATCACGCGCGGAAAACAGCCAATCGGTGGGTGAATAGCCCCGACTGCAGGCCGCGTTGGAGCGCGTCGCCTCCGACTATGTTGCCGAACCTGGGCAGCCGCGCCAGACGCGAAAGGGGGAAGCGACGCAGCGCGCGCACGAGGTAGCGGATGGCGATGTCGCGGGGACGGCCTAGCTCGAGAAACGGGGTGAGGTCCATTTCGTCGACGAGCTCGAGACCTTCCGAGCGCGCGACGCGGGTGGACTCGTCGGGCGTGATCAGCGTTTTCACGCGCCACCCGCGGCGAAAGTCGGCGGCGATCTGCTTCTCGGCGTCGTTCAGGGGCTCGCGCGCGAGAAAATCGTCCACCAGAAACAGGAAACCCGCGGGGCGCAGCAGGGTTTTCACGTGCCGAAAGAAGAGGGTTGCGTCGGGGATGAGGGCGAACGCTTCGATCGAGATGGCGGCGTCTTGCGGGACCGGAGGAGTGAAATCGTGAATGTCGCCGGCCACGATCGTGACGTTCCCACGAAGTCGGTGGTGCTTGTGGCGCGCCCGCACCAGATCCTGGCCGATGCGCGCCTGCACGGGGCTCAACGTGACGCCGGTCCCCTCGATGTCGAAACGTTCGGCGAGCCAGAGCAGGCTTCCGCCGATGCCGCAGCCTAGATCGACGATCCGGAGCCGCGAAGATTTGGCCAGTTGGAGTCGCCGCGCGATCTCGTCGTCGACGAAGTGGAAGGCCTCGCTTCGCGTTTCGATGGCCGGCGCCCAAATGGCGCGGCGGATCGTGCCCGTTCCGCGCCCCTGTCCGAAGCGTAGGAAAGAGGGCGTGTTGCTGTCGTAGTACTCGCGAACATCGTCGACGGTCATCGCGCGTGCGGAAGCTACTGTGCCGTGGCCGCGAAACCCAGCCAAATCAAACCGCCGCCGGCTCCTGGGTCGAGTGCTAGGCCCGCCGTTGCCGTGCGATGCCGTGCATGCGTCGCGTTTGACCGCTCAGCACCCCAGATCGCGCTGCTCTCGTCACCCAGTCGGGAGCGAGGGCGATCGGAGGCTGACGCGCCCGACCGCCGGTAGAAAGCGCGGCGGCGGCGGGCGTCGCCCCGGCAGCCAGTTCGACGAGAATCGAGCAGAGAACGTCCACTTCGAAGATGAGGTCGACATCATCGTAGGCGAGGGCGTTCAGAGGCATCGACGGACACGCAGCTTCGTCGGGATCTTGCACCAGCGAAAGGCCCCCATGATGCTTGATTTCGATGAGGCCGGTCACGCCGTCGCTCAGCATCCCGCTCAAGATGACACCTACGGCGCGAGGTCCATAGGCTCGCGCGGCGGACTCGAAGAGCGGGTCGATGGCGGGACGCGTGTGGTGCTGCCTCGGTCCGCGCTCGAGGTGGATGCAGCCCTGTCCCAACGACATGTGCACGTCGGCGGGGGCGAGATAGACCTTGCCTTTTTCGAAGCGTTGCCCGTTGCGCGGCTCGATCACGGGCAGATGGGCCCCGTTGCCGAAAACGTCGGCCAAGGTCGAGGGAATGCTCAAGCTCCGATGGATCGCGACGGCCACTGCTGCGTCGAGATTCGCCGGAAGCTGTCGGAGCACCCTTTTGAGGAGCGGGACACCTCCCGCCGAAGCGCCCATCACGATCACATCGCGTTGCGGCGCCATGATCCATCCTCGAAGACACCGCTATGGTCATTCCTCGTGCGACGACTGGCCATCCAACGACTCTGCACCGGCCGGACTTCCGGTACCAGGGTTCGATGGTCCGAGTGTCGTCGGCCGTGTGCCTAGAAATACGGCATCTTACCGAGTTTCCGGCTACAAGGACCGTCCATGCGGCTGATTTTGGTACAGCCACAACTGCGGCATCTGGCAGGGGCGAGCAACTTGGACCCCATCCGGGTCATGCTCGACGGTGCTCGCATGCAGCTCGAGCATGCCGATCTGTTGCTCCTGCCGGAGCGCTTCGACTTGCGCGATGATCCATCGCGTTACCAAACCGATATCGTCGCGCTGGCGCGCTCGCTCGGGTGTCACGTCGTGGGCGGCTCTCATCACGAGCGGCGAGCGGGCACGTCCGTCAACGCCGGCATCGTTGCGGATTCGCACGGCAACATTCTCGAACATTACGAAAAGCTCCGCCCGTACGCGCTGGAGCGACAGTTCGTCGAGCCGGGTGGCCGACTGGGAGAGCTCACGATCGGCGAGTTTCACATCGTCATCCTGATTTGCGCCGATTTTTGGTTCGTCGATCTGCTGCTGCGCGCCCGCGCCGCACCCGATCTGGTGCTCGTGCCGGCTCTGTCCGTTACCCGAAAGCCTTCGCCGGCTTATTCACGCGCGCTCTGGAAGCATCTCGCCATCTCCCGGGCCTACGAATTCGGTACCTACGTGGGCATCAGCGACTGGGCGCACCCCTCGCAGCTTCCGGCGCTGTTCACGAGCGGTGCCGGTGGATTCGCCGATCCCACGACGATCGATCCGGAAAAATTCTTCCTGCCGATCGCTACGTCCGGCGTCGACGTCCACAGGCTCGATTGGCAGGCGCTCGACACGTTCCGGCGCGATCGCATCGGCCGCGGTTTTTTTTGGAAATGACGCGACTCCTGGACGGGAGTTGTTACATCGACGGATAGCGCGCGCAGGCCAGGCCGACGATCTCCCCGACGAGCTCTGTGTAGGAGCGGCCCCCTTTCTTGGCGGCCATCGCCAACTCGGCCGTGCTCGAGAGCCAGGGGTTCGGATTGGCTTCGATCACGAATACCTCGCCTTTGGGGGTGAGCCGCATGTCGATGCGCCCGTAGTCGCGCAGCTTGAGGGCGCGGTAGGCCGAGAGTGCCGTTTCGGACAGCCGCTTCACCGTTTCACTGTCGAGATCCTCGACCGGCGCCGATTTGGTCAAACGATAGGCCTCCGTTTCGGTCTCCCACTTCACCTCGGTTCCGGCGATGCGTTGCCCTTCCGGCAGCTTCGAAAGGTCGAGCTCGATGAGCGGCAAGACCTCGGGAGCCGAATTGCCCAGTACCGCCGCGTAGATCTCGCGCCCCTCGATGTACTCTTCGATCAGGGCGGGCGAATTGAACTCCTCTTGGATGTAGTGAATCCGTTCCATCAGCTCCTTGATGCTTCCCACGACCGAACCCGCGTCGATACCGACCGAGCCATCTTCGGAGGTCGGTTTGACGATGAGAGGAAACGAAATTTCATCGGCGTGATCGAGCTTGCCGCGAAATGACGTCGCGAAAAATGGCGTTCGGATCCCGTGGAACGAGAAGATCTTCTTCGCCAGCGTCTTGTCCTGCGCCAGGCACAGGGCTTGCGGGCCAGCGCCGGTGTAGGGCCGGTCGAGCAGATCGAGGTAAGCCGCGACGTGCATGTCTTTGGTGTCGTCACCGGCGTACGACTCGGTGAGATTGAAAAACAGCTCGGCGCCGCTCCGAAGGACGGCCGACAGCGAGGTGTCCCGACCGTCGAGCACGAGGTAGGAGGGATCGTGCTTGAGTTTTTGGAGCGCGTCGAAGATTTCCTCGCGTTCTTCTTTCTCTTTCTTCTCTTTTTTCTTTTTCTTCTTTTTGCCTTTGGGCGGCGGCGGCCTCTCCGAAGGGGGAGTAGTCGTCTCCTCCCACGTATCGTAGAGGATGGCGATTTTCAGTGCTTCTTTGCCCATACGACCTGTCCCTCTTATGGCTGGACGAAATTGCCTCGTGTCAAGTAGTTCATGGCGAGCGTCGTGGCGTAGGCGGTGACCTCGACGAGGTGCTCGCGTTCGGTGCTCACGTCGGCGATGAGGCCGAGCTCGCCCACTTTGGCCTCGATCGAGCGCACCACGTTCTTCACCAGAGGGCGTTGCACTCCGGTCCAGTAGGTCACCTTGTCGACCACCGCCTTGTGGTTCTCACGCAGAAGATCGACGGCAGGACGGACTCCGCGCTTTCGGCGCTTCGATACTTTGAAGATGTCCGCCAAGTCGTTCTCCAGCGGCAGGTCGACGACCAGCTTTTCGCCATCCACCGATTCGCGGTAGTAATCGGCGACGGTCGCCTCGATCTCTTCGACGGGCAGATCTTTGTCGCCGCGCACACGAAGCGGTTCGACGCGCCCGAGCTTCTTGGCCAGCCGATCGACGTAGCGGAGCTTGGTCATCGCGCCCCACCCTCGATACCGCTCGCGCCATCGGAAGCGAGGCGTGAGCCACACTGCGAAGGTTTCGGCGAAGTCCTCGTCGGGATGCTTCTGGGCATACCAGCCGGCGATGTGCCGAACGTACCGGCGCGAAAACGGGATCGGCCGATAGTTCTCGCGATACGGGCGTCGAAAAGGGCCGAAGAGCTCGCGCCACTCGGAGGTCTTGTAGAGCTCGTACGCGTAGTTGAACGCGTGCCCCGCTTCGTGGCGAAGGTACATCATGATTTCGCGCGCATCCTCGAGCTGGTCCATCTGCTTTTCGAGCTGGGCGAGCTCGGGATTGGCAAGATAGAAGGGGATGCCGATGATGGGCTCTCCCGAAGGGCAGCCCCACTCGTCGCTCAGGTAGCAGAGCGGGCGAAAGCGACAGACCCCTTTGCGCTCGAGCTCGCGATAAAGCTGGGCCACGAAACGCTCGAGCGGAGAGCCTTCGAGCTTCAGCCCGAGCTCTCGGATCGGCTTTCTCAGCAGTTCCTCGGGGGGTTTGGTCTTCTCGAACGCGTGCAAGCCCCGACCTTCCTCCTTCAGGATAGCACGTGAGAGTGCCACAAGACACCGCCCCCCATCGTTACACAACGTGAGTCGTGTCACCATGAAAGAGCGGCATGCTATGACAGCGCATGGATTGGAAACTCGCAGCCACGACTTTCGTGGCGGTGTTCCTCGCCGAGCTCGGCGACAAGACGCAGCTCGCGACACTGACATTCACCGCCACAGGTGGATCGCGTTGGTCGGTGTTCATCGGCTCCGCATGCGCTCTCGTCGCGACCTCGGCGATGGCGGTCACGTTGGGCGCCGCGCTCGGCCGAGTCGTTTCACCCGCGGCGTTGAAGCGCGTCGCGGGTGCAGCGTTCCTGCTCATCGGACTGTGGGTGCTCTGGTCGTCTCGCGCGCCCGCCTGATGGGCTGGCTAACGTCCGCGCAAACGGCTGCTGGGGGGAAAACTCGCCGCTTCGTCGGGTGTCACCGCGCGCATCCGCATGCCGGATGTGGTTCGGCCTCGAGACTGCAGCCGGTCGACGGCTTTCTTGAAATCAGCCTTGGTGAAGGGCTTGTCCAGACAGGAGTTCGGAAGCATTTCGACGAACCGAGGCACGCCTTCGGCCGCACCGACGGTTTTCATGAAAACGATTCGCTCGACCAGGTCTGGGTGGCTCTGATGAATTTTCTCGTAGATTTGCTGGCTGGTTACCGGACCGAGGTGAACGTCACACAGAATCACGTCCGGCTTGGCATCCTCTTGATCGATCAGTTTCAGCGCCGCTTCGCCATCGGCGACGACACGGACTTCGTTGTCGAGCTCGAGAATGCGCTGAACCGCGGCGGCGGTGATGGGGTCATCGTCGATGACGAGAACGCGCCGTCGGTGCTCGAAAGCAGGTAGTGAGGAGCTCGTGATGGCACTCGTCTTCGGAAACACCACGCGAAAGCAGCTCCCTTTGCCGGGGTGGCTTTCGACCTGAATGGTTGCGCCATGGCTCCGCGCGATGCCATGGCAGATCGACAAGCCGAGCCCCGTTCCTACACCGGGTGGTTTGGTCGTGAAGAATGGTTCGAAGATCCGGCTTCGGACCTCTTCCGACATTCCGGATCCGGTGTCTTCGACTTCGATGACGATCTCGCCGGCGGCCGAGGTAGAGGTTCGCACGGTCAGGCTATGTACCTGCGGATTCCCGAGCGGAACGGAATCGAGAGCGTTGGTGAGCAGGTTGATCATCAGCTGGCCGAGGTGGCTTCGGTTGCCGTAGATCAGCGGAACGTCATCGAGCTGCTTCTGAACCGTCGCTTTTTGCTGCAGCTCGTGGTTGAGCACCGCAAGCGAGCTATCGATGACCACCCGCACGTCCACCGGCGTATGGCGTTCTTCGGGAGCGCGGACGAACAACCGCACCCCATCCATGATGACGCGCACGCGATCGACCCCCTCGAGCGCCCTCTCGATCGACGCCTCGATGCCGGCCATCTGCGTCGCCGTCAGATGGGGCTCTGCCGCGGGCTTGACGCGGCTCGCGGTCAGTGAGTTGCGCGCCATGGACAGGTTCGCATAAACGTACGTGAGCGGGTTGTTGACCTCGTGAGCGATGCCCGCCGCCACACGGCCAAGCGAGGCGAGCCGATCGAGATGCAGCATGCGGCGCTGCTGCAGAACTTGCCGCACCGCGCCGATCAGCGCGTCGGACGTGAAGGGCTTCGGCACGTAAGCGTCGGCGTCGATGGCTCTCGCCTGCGCCGACGTACTCGCCGACATGGCAATCACCGGAATGGCCGAGAGCAACGGATCGGCTCGTTGGGTCAGCCGAAACTGCCATCCGTCCGTCTTGGGGAGCATCAGGTCGAGCAGGATCAAATCGAACGAAGGATGGTTGCGGAGGATCGAGAGGGCTTCGTCGCCGTTCCAAGCGAGTTCGACGTCGAATCCTTCGCTTCGCATCGTGTGCCCAATTTCCTCGCGAACATCGTCGTCATCCTCGACCACCAGCAGACGCGCGCGCACTTCTTGTGAACCCTGTAGCATCCACAGTAAA
>DASWDH010000555.1:0-3962 GCA_036395495.1 Polyangiaceae bacterium | reverse complement strand
GTCGACCACGCCACCCGAGAAGAATCCCACCTCCAATTTCCCCAACAAGAAGACCTGACGTCTCCCCTCTAGCCCCAAGGTCCGCATGAACGAGCAGAGCTTCATGAAGTCCCTCTTCCATGGAGTCATCGCCGAAGAGCTCATCTATCCGTTTCCGGAGCTCAGTCGCGACGAGCGCGACAACACGAGCATGATCCTGGACAGCGTCCGCAAGTTCATCGAAGCGAACGTGGATCCCGCCAAGATCGATCGCGAGCAAACCATCCCCGCCTCGGTGATGGAAGGAATGAAGGAGCTCGGCCTTTTCGGGATGATCATTCCGCAGGAGTACGGCGGGATCGGACTCTCCTCCACCTCGTACGCACGCGTCGTGCAGGAGGTGGCGGGCTACGATGCGTCGCTCGCGGTGACGCTCGGGGCTCACCAGTCGATTGGACTGAAAGGCATTCTCTTGTTCGGGACCGAAGAACAAAAGGCGAAGTATCTGCCCAAGCTCGCCTCCGGCGAGCGGATGGCAGCCTTCGCGCTGACCGAGCCGTCGGCGGGCTCCGATGCCGCCGCGATTCAGACCCGCGCCGAGCTGCACGCCGATGGAAGCGGGTATGTGTTGAACGGCTCGAAGATCTGGATCACCAACGGCGGATTCGCCGACGTGTTCACGGTCTTCGCGCGAACGTCGCCGCCAGAAGCAGGACAAAAACCGAAGATCACGGCGTTCATCCTGGAGCGGGGCATGGGGGTGAAGAGCGGCCCACCCGAACACAAGCTCGGCATCCGCGGCTCTTCCACGACCGAGGTGTTCTTCGAAGACGTGCACGTGCCCAACGCCAATGTCTTGGGAGACGTCGGTCGAGGGTTCAAGGTGGCAATGGAAGTGCTGAACTCCGGGCGGCTCGGCCTTGCGGCGGGAGCGGTGGGCGGTTCGCGGCGGCTCATCAAAATGGCGGTCGATAGGGTGCAAGAGCGCAAAGCATTCGGCCGGCCGATCGGCGAGTTTGGCCTCATCAAGGACAAGATCGCGATGATGATGGCCGAGACGTTCGCCATCGAATCGATGACCTATCTCACCGCCGGGCTCGTCGACAGCAAGATCTCCGACTATTCGTTGGAGAGCGCCATCTGCAAGATCTACGCATCCGAAACGCTGTGGCGAGTCGTGAACGAGACGCTCCAGATCGCCGCCGGGATCGGTTACATGCAGGAGTACCCCTACGAGCGAACCTTGCGCGACAGCCGCATCAATCTGATCTTCGAGGGGACCAACGAGATCCTGCGGTGCTTCGTGGCTTTGTCCGGCATGCAGGGGCCCGGCAAAGAGCTCGCCGAGGTCGTGCGGGCGATGCGCGAGCCGATCAAGGGGTTCGGCCTCCTGTCCGATTTCGCGATACGCAAAGCACGCACGACCTTGCGGCGCGAACGAATGACCCGCGCCCATCCGGTCATGAGCAAAGAAGCCGTCGTCTTCGAAGAGTACACCTCGGAGCTCATGGGGAACGTGGACATGGTGCTGCGCAAGCACGGGCGCGAGATCGCCGAGATGCAGTTCACGCAAAAGCGCGTGGCCGAGATGGCGATTGAGCTCTACGCGATCGCCTCCTGCCTTTCGCGTACGACGCGGGCCATCGAAAAGCGCGGCGAAGAGGGAGCGCGCCGCGAGATCGATCTGACGAGCATCTTCGTCGCGGCGGCCGAGCGCCGGCTCGAAGAACTGGTGCGCTCCTTCGACAAGAACGACGACGAGCTCCGAAAATCCGTCGCGTCGCGCGCCTACACCGACGGCGGCTATCCCTTCGACGTGATCTGACTCGCCACCGCACGCCGCCCTGCTGAGCTGGTGGCTCGGATAAACAGGGAGACGGGAAGGCGGGGATTTCTTGGGATGGTGTCCCGACGACCCCAAAAAGAAAATCGCCCCGCTTCCCCGACTCCCTGTTAATTCTGATATTTACGTGAACTGCGCACCACAAATTGCGTAGCGTGCGGTGGGGCGCATGCTACTCTTTGCGTATCCATGCGCCGGGTGCTGGTGGTCGATGACGAAGAGAACTTGCGGCTCGTTTTGCGCACGCTGCTCAAGCGCCAGGGGTACGAGGTCGAGACCGCGGAGAGCGGGGAGCAGGCGCTGGGGCTCGTCGACACGTTCGGTCCCGACGTGATCCTGACCGACGTTCGAATGCCCAAGATGGGAGGCCTCGATCTGTTGGCAACCCTCCAAGCCAAGGGCAACGAAGCGACCGTCATCGTGATGAGTGCTTACGGCAACGTGGACCTCGCGCTCGATGCGATCAAAGCGGGCGCCTACGACTACGTGCAGAAACCTTTCAAGCACGAGGAGATCGTGCTCGCGCTGCGCAAGGCCGAGGAGCGCGAGGCGCTGCGCCGCGAAAACCGCGCGCTGCGCGAAGAAATCCGCAAAGAGCACCAGTTCGAGAAGATCTTGGCCAAGAGCCAAGCGATGCAGGACATCTTCCGGACCATCGCGAAGATCGCCGATTACAAAACGACCGTTCTCGTCTCCGGCGAGAGCGGAACCGGCAAAGAGCTCGTTGCGCGAGCTCTGCACCGGCGAAGCTCGAGGCGCGCTGGGCCGTTCGTGGCCGTCAATTGCGGCGCGATCCCCGAGAATCTCTTGGAGAGCGAGTTGTTCGGCCATCGAAAGGGCGCCTTCACCGACGCCAACAGCGATCGCCGGGGACTCTTCGAAGAAGCCGACGGCGGCACGCTCTTTCTCGACGAAATCGGAGAGCTCCCGGTCTCGCTGCAAGTGAAGCTCTTGCGGGTCCTGCAGGACGAAACCATCCGACGGCTCGGCGACACGCGCGACGTCAAGGTCGACGTGCGCATCATCGCCGCGACCCACCGCGATCTCACCGCGGAGGTGAAAGCAGGGCGCTTCCGCGAGGATCTCTTTTACCGCTTGAACGTGTTGGCGATCGTCGTCCCGCCGCTGCGCGCGCGCCGAGAAGACGTCGCGCTGCTCATCGATCACTTCGTCGCCCGAAACAACGCTCGTCTCGGCACGTCCATTCGGGGCATCGACACCGAAGCGCGGCGCATCTTGGTCGAGTATGCGTGGCCGGGCAACGTGCGCGAGCTCGAGAACACGATCGAGCGTGCGATGGTTCTGTCGGAAGGAGACCTGCTCGTCGCCGCCGACCTACCCGAGCGCATCCAGGAAGCGCGCGATCCCGTTCAGGTCCAGCTGGCCAGCGGAGAGCTTTCCATCAAGAAGACGACGCGCGTCATCGAAGAGACGCTCATCCGCCGCGCCTTGCAGAAAACGAAAGGAAATCGCACCCGTGCGGCCGAAGTCTTGGAACTGAGCCATCGCGCCCTACTGTATAAAATCAAAGACTATAAAATTACGGACCTCTGAGCCGGCGGCGATTGTGTCCGTGACGATAATGTGTAGCCCTGTGTGCTTCAAAGCGCTACCCTGGCTACATGCGAAGCCAAACGATTGTCTCCGGGTTTTTTCAACGGGGTTTCGGGCCGGTGATGCTTTGTGTCGCGGGGCTCGCTGCGTGTAGCAGTACACCGCCTGCCCAGGCGCCGGACTCCGAACTTTCCGACACACCTCCTGCCGGCGCGGCCACGCCGCCGTCTTCCGTCGCCGGCGATGTCGCCGCTGATTCGAAGAAAAACAAGTTCGACGAAGAACAGGCCAAGATCGTTCTCGCGCGTGCGGCCAACAATGCGCACACGTGCATCGACGTCGTCGACAGGAGTCAGCCGCACGGCGATGCAAGCATCGTCGTCACCTTTTCGGGTAAGGGCAAGAGCACGACTGCCACGATCGCGCCGCCTTTCGAAGGAACGCCGATCGGGCAGTGCGCGACACGGGCGTTCGTCAACATCATCATCCCTCCATTCGAGGGCCCTGATGTCGACATGAACTATCAGGTGAACCTGAAGCCCGACGCCAAGGGAGTCAAAAAAGACAGCGGCAAAGCCAAGAAGTA
>DASWDH010000554.1:0-4444 GCA_036395495.1 Polyangiaceae bacterium | reverse complement strand
CGACCGAAAATGTTCTGCGTAGAAGCAGCACGCCTGCGTATTTCACGGTGTGGTAGCGCGGCGGGGGGACACTCGTCGCCAGCCGGCACAGAAGCGACAGCGGATCCATCTCCACGGCGATGGTTCCGTCCGAGTACGCGCGCTTGAGAACGATGCGCACCAGGCCGTCTTTCGTCGGCTCCACGCGCTCTTGGGCGATCGGAGGCCGCAGGATGTAGCGAAGCAGAGCCTCGCGTCCCGCGGTATCGAGCGCGCCCGCACGCGTCGCGGCGTGCAGCGTGAAACCATCGAGCGAGGCGCACAGAGGCTTGTCGAACGCGAGCACACACGATGCGAGCGGCGCGAGGCCGCGTAACCACTGCGGTCCGGCTGGAGGCGTCTCTCCGGACACCGCCGACGCTGCGAGCCGTTGCTCGCCGTCATCGTCATCGTCATCGTCGTCGTCAGCGCCGTCGTTATCGTCAACCGCGGCGACGAGCGCGCTTCGGCGCCGAAGGTATCTCGCCATCCTTCGCACCGCGCGCTCGAGCACGCCGCCTACCTCGCGCGTTTGCAGATGACCGAGCGGTTGCCACATGAGCTCGGCGCCGTCTTCGCGGCAGGCCGCGCCTTTTCGTCTCGCACGGGACGTCGGATGGGGTACTGCCGATCGATAGGTGCAGCCGGCGGATCGTGCCGCGGCTGAAACACCGCGGTTACACGATCGAATATCGCGAGTTCGACGGACCCCACACGGTGCCCTCTGCCATGGTCGAGGAAGCGCTTGGATGGCTTTTCACAGGGCGCGACGCACCCGCAAGGGAGTGCGCGGCCGGCGTGGCGCACGGCTCCTAGCATTACTGCCGCAGACTCCGCTACCCGGTCGATCTAGCCTGCGACGGCTCGCGCGAGGCGTTCGATCGCATGGGTGGCGCGTGAAAGGCTCTCGACCTCATCCCGCGACAATTGCTTCAAGCCTGCAGTGAGCTTCTCGACACGAGTCGCCCGCCGCCGTTCGACGAGCTCGCGCGCGTTCGGTGTCGCCCTCCAACGGCCGTCTTTTGCTTCGTCGGCCAGGCCGCGTCTGCGAAGCTCGGCAAGACTGCGAGCGACGAGCTCTGGCGTCGTCCGCTCGGTGACCGCCAAGTCCTCCAGACGGAGCGGGTGCGCGAAAATGAGTACCATAATGTTCTCCCATTCGGCGCCACCGGCATCGCCGGCGCTTTCCGCGAGCCGGAGCGCTTGCCAGAGGTGATAGTGCGCCGAATGGAAAAACGCGGCGAGCAGCGTCAGGTCGGAATCGGGGTCGTCCATGGAAGCAGGTTCCCAAGATACCGCGAGCGACACGGTAGATCACTCCCGCTTCGACCCCCGCTCGCGTACCACGTCTGCAATCGGTTTTCCGCCGATGTACACATTCTCGATGACACCGATCCCATCGCGGACCCGCACGCTGGCGTAGGCGTCTCGCTGCGCGTCACCGGTGTGCTCTCTGTAAACAAGCTCGGCAGCTGGGGCGATGTCTTCTTCCAGATAGAAACGATCGAAAGGGATCTCCACTTGGACAGCGTCGGCATTCGGACATGGATAGGGCGAATGCAGTGTCAGATAGGCTTGGCCTCGCTTGGCCGACCCGTCGACGATGCCCAGCCGTGCGAATCCGTCGGGGCCCGTCTCCACAGGTACGTCGACCGTTCGGTCGGCCCACGTCATGAGAGAGGCTGCGGCGACTGGCGCGCAATGTTGCTCGAATCGCAAGGCGATGTATCGTCCACGAAATGCGTCGTATGGATCGACTGGCGCCATACGAAACCGGAAGGTTTCACCGGTGCGCATCACCCGCTCGTGCTGGACGATCACGTAAGTGGGTACACCCAGCTCTGCCAGCACCGAAGCCGCGAGAGCTGCCAGCCAAGGAAGCGAAGCCCTCATGATCGAGCTTCCGTCCTTTGCCGCCGAGTCAAGGCGACATTGGCGATCAAGAACGCCGAACCGACCGCAATGAAGCCAAGCCCGCGTACGACGAAGCTCAATTCGCTGTCGAAAAACCTGGTCACGATGAGAAGTGCGATGATGGCCATACCCACATTCGCCATGCCGAGTCTCGCCCTCGAGACTCCCGCCCACAGAGTCATCACGCCGAGAACGAGGAGATAGGCGTTGAAAAGCGCCATCGCCGCGCCGACCGACGCTCGAGCGATGAGCTGGCCGAGCGCGACAGCGATCGCGAAGCCGCCAAATCCCGCCTGCCAACCGACGCCCCGCCGCATGAGCAGCCAGCCGGCGCAAAGGCCGGCGACCGGGAGCGTGAGCCAGATCACGAGCGTTCCGGCGGCGGTGACCTGCTCGCCGGATACGACGGTCGCATCCCGCCAGAAATCTTCGAAGGTCAGAATGAGCGCGACGACTAGGATCCCCAGCCCACCTGCGGTCTGGAGCGGTCGCTTCCAGAAGGTCGGCGCGTCGTCGAACCAGACGGCGCCCACGGTGTACATCACGGTGAACGACAAGCCATAGCCGGCGCGCCACAGCCCCGACGCGCTCCTGTCCAAAATGAGCCCGGTCGCGATGGACACGCAGGCGGCAAGCACCCACCCGGCCAGAGCGACACGAGGCTGGTACCGATCGCGCCGCACGAGACCCCAAAGATAAGGCGCGAGCAGCGCCGCGAGGAACCAAAACCACGCGGGCTCGTGGCGCGTCTCCCAAGCGTGGACGGTCCACACGGTGATGCCGGCGAGATAGAGAAGCGCGGGCAGGCACGCTTGCATGAGATACACGACGAGAAGCCCGAGCAGCGTCCAGGTCAGCATGAAGCGGCCGAAATCGCCGGCCAGGTTGTACGTCTGTGCCACGAGAGCGATGCTCGCACCGATGGCGAGCGCCCAGTACGCGCCGACCCCCTCCCGCCACGCCGCGCTCTCCACCTTTCGCAAGAGTACGAACGCGCCCAGAGCTTGCCCGACGAGCAGCGGCGCAAACGACAGTACGGCGCGCGCGCCGCGCGAGAGCTCGTCCCAATTGTGTGCAATGAGGAGAATGATGCCCGCGCCGATGAGCGCGCCGCCGAGAATGCCGAAGAGGAGTAGCGTCCACCGTTTTCGCCTTGCTTCCTCCTGTTCGCCGTAATGTCGATGCAGACGTTCCGCCGCGTCGTCCGTGAGGATCCCACTCCTTACGAGGCTCGGTAGTTCCGAGTACAGCCACCGAACGTGCGCACGATCCATGTGGTCGAACGACTATACTAGCGTAGGGTGCTGGTGCGCCGTTTTCCTGATATCGTCGCGACCCCGATGCTGCGGCGAGCCACTTGGGTGCTTTCGATCGGCATTGCCATCTGGCCGGCTCTCGCCGTCGCCCAAAGCGGCACCGGTGAGCGGCGGGCCATGGCGCTCGGATTCAATCTCGATTTATTTCCAACCGTGATCAGTGCCGTCAACGGCAAGCTTGGTTACGCGCCACAAGTGTGGTTGGGCGTCGAACCGGTGCGCGTTCGATTCGTCGGCGCTCATCTCGAGCCGCCGGACGCGCTGGCCTTCGCAGACGCGGGGTTTCGGAATCCAACGACCACGGCGCTGGCGATGATTCTCGACTACACCTCCGGCCCCCACTTCGACGGATTCTGGGCAGGAGCCGGTTTCGAAATTTGGTTGCAGAGCATCGAGCACGACAACGTCGCGGGAACCGCGCGCTGGACGAGCGCGGTCTTCACCGTCGGCGGCGGTTACATCTGGCGATTTTCGGGCAACTTCTTCCTCGATCCATGGCTCGCCGTGCACGCGACGCTGAACCCCCAAACCGTCACCCTGGGCACGTTCGAACACAGGCCCTTTCCGATCATCGCCGATGCGTCCCTCAAGGTGGGGTGGTTCTACGATCTGTAACCATCCGACGGACTCCTACGTCTGCGGTACGAGCATGAGCGTGACCAGCTGACCGTCGACGTGGCACTCGTCAGCGGTAACCGTCACCATCGTCGTTGCTGATTGAAACCCAGTTTTCGACGCGGTCACCGTGAATGTACCCGCTCGTTCGTAGGGGCCTGCATACGTGCACTCCGGTCCGCCGAAAGTCATGAGGGTGGTGACGTCGTTTCCATTCTGAGCCACCACGTCGGCATCGCAGATGCGGCCCGATGGCCCGAGCACCGTGACGGTGAGCGACGCCCGCGCTTCGGTCGTGCAGGCGTGCGTTCCAGTGCTGCCGCATCCCACGGCAAGAACGACAAGAGCCGACGTCACTCCGAGCACTACCCAAGTCGATCGCATGAAGCCTCCACGAGAGAATGCTGCAGGTCCCGTAGGCTCGGCGTGCTCGATCCAACGCGCTAGTGCCGCGATTCCATCGAGATGATGGGTGCTTCGCACGCGCGGCTGCGCCGCGCATCGCGGCACTAGACTGTTTTTGCTGGGCTTCGCCCAGACCCAAAATTCGCTCCGCGAATTTTCTAGTGCATCGTTTCGAT
>DASWDH010000553.1:0-2211 GCA_036395495.1 Polyangiaceae bacterium | reverse complement strand
AGCTCGTTCGCACCGAAACGCATCGTGGGCTCGAGGGGCGAGCGCTCGGTGGATTCTGGACGGGCGGTCGATGCTACGGCTACCGCACCATTCAAGAGGAGAACCCTCCGGATCCCGAGCACCCCCGCAAGCGCAGCGTCGTCGATGAAAGCGAAGCGGAATTGGTGGTGCGAGTGTTCCGCCAATTCGCCGACGGAACCGCCCTCAAGAAGATCGCCTCCATGCTGAACGAGGAGGGCATCCCTGCTCCAAACGACGGCGGCCGAGGCAATAAACGCGGTCACGGTTGGGGCCACACGACAATCCGCGCGATGCTCAGTAACGAGCGATACATCGGCCGCTCGACGTGGAATCAATCAAAGTGGGTCAGGGTCCCCGGGCGCAAGAGTCGGCGACGCGTCATGCGACCCGAGTCAGAATGGATCAAGCATGAGGTTCCCGAACTCGCTATCGTGCCGCCCAAGCTTTGGAAGGAAGTGCAAGAGCGATTCACGCGCGTCTATACGAAAGGCCCGGGCCGACCTGCCGGGACGGGACAGCACGTCTACCTCGTTTCGGGTTTGATGCGTTGCGGAACATGCGGCGGCAGCATGACCATCGTGCGCAGGAAGACGAAAGCCGGCGTTCCCTACGCCAACTTCGGGTGTACCGCCCACTACTCGCGTGGCTCCGCGATTTGCGCCAACGCTCTCTCCATCTCCGAAAAGAAGGCGAGCCGGACGCTCGTGCACGCGCTCAAGGAGAAGCTCGATCGACCCGATCTCTTCGATCGCTTCGTGTCGACGTTCAAACAGCGGGTCGCGACCCTTCGTGGTGAAAGCCACGGCGACGCGGACGATGCCGACCGTCGCGTGCGCGAGTGCGAGCGACGCATCGCGAACCTTACCGAAGCCCTCGCGAAGGTCGGCTGGTCCGAATCGCTCGGCAACAAACTCCGTGAAGAGGAGGCTCTCCTCGTCCGCCTCAAAGCCGACCGCACCACGGCCGCGAAGGATCCCGCGCTACGCGTCATCCCCCACCCGAAGGCGATCGAAGCCTACCTCCGGAACCTGTTCACGCTCCTCGACACCGACCCCGCCCGCGGCCGCGAAATCCTGTCCCGCTTCGTCGCCCCCATCGTCATGACCCCAGAAATCGAAGGCCCCGCTCGCCGCTATCGGGCAACCGGGGCCTTCAATATGTCATTCTTCTTGAGCGTGATTCCTACTGCTGAAACTCGGACAGGAAAGTCGGGTTGCGCGGGGAGGATTTGAACCTCCGACCTTCGGGTTATGAGCCCGACGAGCTACCAGGCTGCTCCACCGCGCGATAGGGACCCGACAAGGTAGTCAGGGGGCCGGCGCTGTCAAGGGGACGCGCGCCTCGATTGGGCAGGCGGGCCGGGGTGTGATACGCCGGGCGGCGCGCGGCGATGGGAAAAAGCGGTACGGAGAAGGAAAACGGCGAGAAAATCCTGGTGAAAAATCGCCGGGCGCCCTTCGACTATCACCTCGAGGAGCGATTCGAGGCGGGGATGGTGCTCGTGGGCAGCGAGGTCAAGTCGATGCGGGCGGGCACGGTCGATATCACCGATGCGTGGGCATCGATCGAACGGGACGGCATTTACCTGAAAAATCTGACGATCCAGCCTCTGCCGCACACGGCCTACCCGCACGAACCCAGGCGGGCGCGCAAGCTCCTGCTGCACGGCGCCGAGATCGACCAGATCCGCAAGGCCGTCGACCACGACAAGAAGACGCTCATCCCTCTCAGGATTTACCTGAAAAAGGGGCTCATCAAGACGGAGATCGCGCTGGCGACCGGAAAGAAAAAAGGGGACAAGCGCGACGCGATCAAGGCGCGCGAGGCGAACCGCGAGGCGGAGTCGGCCATGCGTCGCGCGCGGAAGGGATGACCGTGGCGGCACGCCTCAAGTTCGCTGGAGGCGGCGGCGGGACGATCGAAAAGATCGAAGGCGACCGGGTCGAGCTCGTTTGCGACGCCGCATTCGCGCCCGGTTCGCGGCCGGAGGCGACGCTCGAGGAAGGCGCCCAACCGATCTGGATCAAGGTCCATGGTTCGCGACGCGAGGAAAATGGGTTGTACCGCGTGACGGGGCGGCTCTTGAACGCCACCCGACCGATGCTCCAGATTCTAAAAGAAGCCGTTTCGCGGCCGATTGGTGGTAAGAGTTCCGAGCCGTGAGCACCGCGACGACCAAAGCACCCTCAG
>DASWDH010000552.1:0-10132 GCA_036395495.1 Polyangiaceae bacterium | reverse complement strand
GGGAATCTGGCCCACGGTGCGCTCGTGGGTGTCGCGGCGGCGATCGGGGCTTCGTCGGTCTTCGATCCGAGCCGAGCGTTCGACAGCGCGTCTTTTTTCAGCGAGCTGGCATCCCAGTGGCGAACGCTGCTCATGACCGCTGCGATTGCGGTCTGGTACCTGCAGTGTAACTACGAGAAGGACCGGCCGGGTGACCGCGCCGCCGGCTACACCACGCTCGCGACTGTGCTCTCCGTACGCACGAGCGCCATCCTGCGTTGGGTGGGCGCGGTGACCATCGCCGTCTTCGGCTATCGACTGCGCCTCTTGCCCGACCCGGTGTCCCAGACGACGATGCTCGTGGGGGCAATGCTCGGCCTAGGCTCGACGCTTCCCCCCATGGTGCGCGACACCGATGCCGCCTCGCTCCAAACTTATCGGGTGGCCGTTCCGGCAGCGATCCTCATGATGCTGGCGCTGGCCGCACCGCTGCTCGGACGGTGGGGAACCACCGCGGTGCTCGTCGTTGCTCTCACCCTCGTCCGCGCCGCATTTCGGCGCAGCCCGAATGCGTGAGCCGAGGTGGTTACGAAGCCCCCTCGCCGAACGTTGCGTCACCGAGCTGCTTTCGTCGCGTTTTGATGGCGCAGATCGCCTCGGAGAAACTCTCTTCGAGCGGTGTGCCGAGAAGGGTCCAGCGCTCGAGTAGCTTCTGAGCCTCGCCGAGGGTGATCGGATCGCCGATGGCGGCTTTGAGCAGATGCACCGCGCATTGGGTGTACTGCTGACCCTCGTAGGTGATGCCATCTCCGGCTGCCATGGCCGCGGTCATCGCTATCGCGAAAAGAGCGCGTCGTTCTTCGCGGCCTATAAACTGCGACATCGTCGGTCGTATTCTCCTTGCCGTGCGTGCCGGCCCAAACAATCGTATCACAGGTTGCGACCGTCGGCGCGCGGCGGGTGTGGGGGTTACACACCCCTGAACGGTCAATCGCCGAGAAGATCGACCGCGTGAGGAGAGCGGCGAACCGAGGCAACCTGCTGCCGCTCGAGTTCCGCCAGAATTCCGAGCACCGTGCTCTCGTCCCAGGCATCACCCACGATTTGCAGCCCCACCGGCAGTCCGGACCCATCGCTTCCGACCGGCGCGCTCGCGGCGGGCAGCCCGGTCAAGTTGGCGAGAAAGACGAACCGACAGAGACCGTCGAGCGCTTTCGGATCGGTGAAGGACGATGCGGCATCCCGCTCCGTGTACCGAGGCGCGCTCGTCGCCGTGCACGGCAGGGCGAGCACGTCCGCAGTCTGCATCGTTTCGGCCACTTGGAGGCGCAACATTTGACGCAGGCGCTGGGCGTCGAGGTACTCGAGCGCGGAGATGCCCGCCAAGGCACCGAGAGAAAGCCTGAGGTCGTCACCGAGGCGCCCCCGTTCGGCGAGCCATTCCCCGCGGCTATTGGCGAGCCCTTCCGATCCGATCGTGAGATAGCCGATTTTCGCCGCCTCGACGGCGAGCGCAATCTTCACGCTGCGGAGCACGGCGCCCCGAGCCTCGAGAGCTCGCAGCGCGTCCTGCGCTGCGCGGGCGAGGTCGGGCGAAGCATCCGCCCACTCGCCTTCCTCGATGCCGATGCACAGACCGCGCACGTCCATCGTCAGGCTCGATGCGAAGGCATGCGGCGCCGATCCGGGCGGCGCCCAGGCGGTGACCTCGTCTTCGGGGTCCGGTGCGCTTGCGACCGTATCGAGAAAGAGGGCGAGATCCACGGTTGACACCGCGAGCGGTCCCAAGACGGCCACCGAATCGTGGAATCGGTCGCCGGCGCGGCTGATGCGCCCGAACGTGGGCTTGAGACCGAAGATCCCATTGAGGCTCGCCGGAACGCGAATGGAACCACCTCCGTCCCCCGCCGTTGCCAGTGGACCGAGCCCGAGCGCGACCCCAACGGCCGATCCGGTCGATGACCCACCGGCCGCGCGGTTCGGGTCGAACGGATTGTGAGGCATTCGCACGTGCACGTTGGCGCCGATGGACGAAAGCCCCCACTCGGTGAGGACCGACTTGCCGAGCACGATCGCGCCCGCCTCCCGAAGGCGCGCCACCACGGTAGCGTCCCGCCGGGCGGGAACATCGGCCCGCGAAGGCGATCCGATGCTCGTCGGCAGGCCCGCGACGTCGTGCTGATCTTTGACGAGCAGCGGCACGCCGTCGAGCGGCCCGAGCGGCGATCCTTGCGCGTAGCGGCGCGTCGATGCTTCCGCGTCACCGAGCGTCAGTTCGCGATTCATCGCCGCCACGACGTTCATGGTCGGCCGTAGCTCGGCGAGTCGCGTCAATTCCGAGAGGGCTCTTTCGGCAACCCGTAGCGGAGTGGTCCGCCCCGTGCGGTAGGCGGCCACGTACGCCGATGCTCGCGGCGGCCAGTTCGATCCCGAAGGTGGTGGCAAGTCCCCCTTGCGGGGACGCGTATCCACGCGAGCCCGGATCGGGCGGCAGTCCATGGGAAGGTGGCCGCGCAGGCTCTCCGGCAATTGGGCGAGATCGTCGACGCCGAGCATGCGCTTGAGCGCATCTCGCATGAGACCGTTCGTCGCGGGATTTTCGGCAGCCAACCTGGCGAGAGTGAGCGCGGATCCCGAAAGCCGGGGAACGAGCTTTTTCATGGCGGGGAGCCTAGCCCCAACCGGGGCGTTCCGGGCTGGCGAGGATTCTATGGTATGGTCCGCGTCATGACGGCGGGAGCGAAAAGGAGGTCGTGGGCGTGACGGATCGAGCGCAACTCAACCTGAACGGCACCGCCCTGGACTTGCCGGTCATCGAGGGCACCGAGGGGGAAAAGGCGGTCGATATCGCCCAGCTTCGCGCGAAGACCGGCTACGTCACGCTGGATCCGGCCTTCATGAACACGGCCTCGACCAAGAGTGCCATCACCTACCTCGACGGTGAAAAGGGGATCCTGCGCTACCGCGGCATCCCCATCGAGCAGCTCGGCGAGCATTCGACATTCGTCGAAACGTCCTATCTGCTCATCTACGGCCATCTACCGGTCCGCGACGAGCTGATGCGTTTCTCGAATCTCCTGACGCGCCACTCGCTTCTGCACGAGGACATGAAGCGGTTTTTCGATGGTTACCCGAGCACCGCCCATCCGATGGCGATTCTGTCGGCCATGGTGTGCTCGCTGTCGAGCTTTTACCCCGAAGCACTGGACGTCCGGAACACCGAGCAGCTCGACATCACCATCGCCCGCATGCTTTCCAAGGTGCGCACGATCGCCGCCTTTTCATACAAGAAATCCATCGGTCAGCCCTTCGTCTATCCGCAGAACTCGCTGTCCTACGGCGCCAACTTCTTGCACATGATGTTCTCGGTGCCATCCGAGCCGTACATGATCGACGAAGACGCGGTGCGCACCCTCAATCTACTGCTCATTCTGCATGCCGATCACGAGCAGAACTGCAGCACCTCCACCGTTCGGCTCGTCGGCAGCTCGCAGGCCAATCTCTTTGCCTCCATCGCCGCCGGCATTTGCGCCCTGTGGGGGCCACTCCACGGCGGGGCCAACCAAGAAGTCGTGGAAATGCTGGAGCGCATCCGGGCCGACGGAGGCGACGTCAAGAAATTCGTCACTCAGGCGAAGGACAAGAATTCGCATGTTCGTCTGATGGGCTTCGGCCACCGCGTTTACAAGAACTACGATCCGCGCGCCAAGATCATCAAGGCTGCCTGCGACCGCACGCTGGCTCGCCTGGGGGTCAAAGAAAACCTCCTCAACATCGCTCTCGAGCTCGAAGACGCGGCGCTCTCGGATTCCTACTTCATCGAGCGCAAGCTCTATCCCAACGTCGATTTCTACAGTGGCATCATTTACCGGGCGCTCGGCATTCCGACCAACATGTTCACCGTGATGTTCGCCTTGGGCAGGCTTCCCGGTTGGATCGCGCACTGGAAGGAAATGACCGAACAGGCGTCGAAGATCGGCCGCCCCCGCCAAATCTACACCGGACCCACCGAGACGAACTACGTGCCCCTCGAGCAGCGCAAGTAAGGGGCTAGCGCTTGGCCGACGAGAACGCAGGCAGCTCGAAGGCCGCGACGAGTCACTCACTCGAAGAGTCGCTTCTTTCCATCATGGATCAGAAGGACCACTGGGCGTGGGAGCACTTGACGCGCGGCGGGCTCCGCAAAGAGCAGCTCGAGATCCATTTCCGGCACGAGTTTCTCACCTACGTGCGAGATTTTCCGGTGCTGCTCGCGCGCGTGCTCGGACAGGGGCCACCCTTCGAAGTGCGCGCCGCGCTCGCGCGCAACATCGATGAAGAGCAGACGGGGCACTACTCCTTCGGCATTTCGCATCCGGAGCTGTTCCTGCAGATGATGGATGGCCTCGGTATCTCGCGCGCTTCGGTCTGCGACGGTCCCATCGAACCCGAGGCAGTGGCGTACCGGGCGTTCCTCGACCGGTACAGCGCCTCTTCTCCGTGGTACGTCGGGGCGGCGGTCGTGACGATCTTCGTGGAAGGAAGCGTGCACGAACGCGAAGAACGCCGGGGGACGCGAGAGCAGGCGCGCATCGAGGAAAGCATCGCTCTGCACCCGCTCGTTCGCTTTTATGGCTGCCCGCCGGAATCCATGCAATTGGCGCGAGCCCACCGCGCCGTGGAGGGGGATCACCGACGCGATGCGTGGGACGCGCTCTTGGGCCAGGTGCCGGCCGACCGCACTGCCCAAGGGGCGGTGGTTGCTGCGGTTGCGTCCGCTCACCAGGGATGGCTTCGGTATCGTGACGGGGTCGCCCGAGCGATGGGTCTTAAGCCAACCTAAAAGGGCAGCCGTGGTGTAGACTTAAGGTGAGCGGTACGGAGCTGTGGGCTGGCAGCAGCGGCATTTACACAGGCCCGCTCGGTTGTGTACCGTCCTTCCAATGCCCGAACGTCTCCTGTCTCCCAGATTTGGTCCGTTTCGTAGGCTCGTCATCCTCGGCTTGGGGCTGGCCATTCCCGGCGTCGCGCTCGGCGCGCAAATCAAAGGGAAGCTACTCGGCCTCGACAAGCTGATGAATCCCGTGTGGGCCGAAGCCAAAGACGTCGGCTCACATCGGTTCTCGTGGCGCGAGCCGTCGCCCACCGTGCGCGCGGAGTTTCGCCACCTGGTCGCGTACGCACCGAAAGAAGTATGCGTGGCGGCTCTCGCAGGGTCGGCCCAGCAGCCGCCGGCGCTTCCGCTGCTCATCACCGTGGGGGGAGGCAGAACGACGCCGGTCACCGTCGTCGTCGCGCCGGGCACCAGGCTCCACTTCGAGAATCGCGATCCCTTTGCCCACCGCCTCTACGGCGTCGGCCAAACCACGTTTCCGCCCGGAGAAACCGCCCCCTTGACCGCCCGTGATTGGACCGCGCCCGGTCCGGGCAAGTACGAGATTCGGGACGAACTGTCGCCGAGCGTCCGAAGCTGGGTCGTCGTCGAGCCGAATGTCGCCGCGATCGCGTATCCCACGCCACAAGGGATGTTCCTCATTCCGCAGCTCTCTCCCGGCGAATACACGGTGAAGGCATACTTTGCCGGCAACCCGGTCGGATCGCCCAAGACGTTGAACCTCGGCGGTGCCGTCGCCGACGTGGCCATACCCGTGGCCGAAGGGGCGAGCGCAAAATCCGACGCCGGCGCCGGCGGGGAAAGGGACTAGCATGCTGCTGTCGCGTTTCTGGTATGTCGTGCTGGCCGTCGCCCTCGGGGCGGTGCTTTTCGTGCTGTTCTTGGCGACGGGCATGTACGATCGCGCCAACCTCCGCGCGATGGGCGAGGCTCTGGCTGGCGACAGTCAAGTGGTGGGCTCGTACCTGCGCGATGACGCCCGCAAGCGGTCGATCGCCCTCATCGTCCCGTCGCTCGACGAAGACATTCGCAGTCACCTCGCGAAGTCGAGCGGCTCGGCCGAGAAGATCCCGGCGGAGTCCAGAGACAAGGTCAAGGCTGCCCTCAAGAAACACTTCAACGCCATCCCCGCCGAGCTGAAGTTCGATGCGCTCTTCGCGGTGGACCAAGCGGGGCGCGTCGTCGCTCAGGTCGGTTTCGATCAGGCGAGCGGAATCGACAATTTCGAGCTCGGAGGTTACCCGGTCGTCGCCGATGCACTCCACGGGTGGGTGCGCGACGATTCGTGGGTGCTCGGTGGCCGGATTTATCGGATCGTCGGACGGCCCGTCGAACACGACGTCACGCAAATGCCTGCCGGCGCCATCATCGGCGTTCGCATCCTGGACGACGTGTTCTCGCGCGAGCTATCCAAACGCACCGGTGCCGCCATCGGCTTTTACGCCAATGGCGCGCGTGTTTCCTCGGGAGCGCCGGAAGGCTTCGACACCGCGCAGCTGGACACCATCACGAGTGACCTGAGATCGCTGGAGTCGGATGCCACGTATAAAGAGAAAGGCGTCAGCGACGTCCGCACGGTCCACGATGATCTCGGCGTCGTCTACGCCCGCCTGGTCGGCGAATCGTGGGACCTCGGGGCGGGCTATGCCGTCGCGCGCACCGCGCACCTTCTCGGTTCGCCCTACGGCTTTTTGCGCGCGGCCGACGACAAGGACAAGCGCCAAGTCCCCACTGGTCTCATCTTCTTCGTGTCCCTGTTGCTCGCGGCAGCGGGTCTCGGTTTCAGCTTCCTCGAGCACACGCGGCCCTTGCACGTATTTCGCCTCGAAGCCGAGAAATTCTCGAAGGGCAATGTCGATCAGCTTCAGCCGAGCAAGTTTCGAGGCGTGTACCGGCAGATCGCCAGCAACATCAACGACGGGGCCGATAAGCTCGCCGCCAAAGGCGGCGCGCCGCGCCGCGCGGCCGATCTCGATGCCGTGCTCGGGCCGATCCCGGCCCAACCGGCGATGAGCGCTTTCTCGATTCCCCACGATGCACCAACGGCTGATCGCGCTCCGACGCCGGCGCCCCCCCCGCCGGCGCGCGCTCCTTCGGGGCCCGGCCTTGCTCCTCCCATTCGCCCTCCCGCTCCGACGCCGGCCCCGGGCTTGGGCTTGGGCCTGGGCCTGGGCTTGGGCGCGGCGAGTTCCGTGCAAGCCGGCGCCGGAGGCGCTGCGACCGCTGTGGCGGCGCCGGCGCCGAAGCCTGCTGCTCGGCCGCCCGCGAAGCCGCCGTCGCCAACATTGGTCGGGGTGGCACCGGCGGCGCCCGCTCCACCGAAGCCGACCCCTGCGGCCGGCCGTCCGGCGGGTCCGCAAGCTGCGATGGCGTCGGGGCACGGACCGGTTCCGGTCGTAGATCCGAGCAGGGGGCCAGGTGTCGACGAAGACGAAGAGCAGACCGTCGTCAGCCAGGTCCCGACCGAAATTCTCGGTCAGATGTCGGCCGAAACCGGTCGCCCGCCTCCGATTCAAGACGAAGCGGTCGAGTGGAAGCGGGTCTACGAAGAGTTCGTGCGCTTGAAGAAGGAGTGCGGCGAACCGACCGATGGGATCAGCTTCGAAAAATTCAAGAACACGCTGCGGAAAAATCGCGACCAGCTCCTGCAGCGCCACGGCTGCAAAGCCGTGAGATTCAGTGTCTACGTCAAAGAGGGCAAGGCCGCGCTGAAGGCCAATCCGGTCAGAGACTGACGACACTCCTTCCCTCGGGCGCCGAGAGTGGATACGTAGTCATCCATGGCATCGGAAGTGCGTAATGTCATCGTCATCGGATCCGGCCCAGCGGGGCTCACGGCTTGTATTTACGCCGCGCGGGCGAACCTGAAACCCCTCTGCATCGAGGGGTTCAACGCGGGAGGCCTCATCCCCGGCGGGCAGCTCATGTTCACGACCGACGTCGAGAACTACCCCGGGTTTCCCGACAAAGTGACCGGGCAGGAGCTGATGCAGCGCTTCCGTGATCAGGCAGAGCGCCAGGGAACCGAGATCGAGACCGCGGACGTCACCAAGGTCGACCTCTCTCAGCCGCCTTTCAAAATCTGGATCGGCGATGCCCCCGAACCGATCCTCTCGAAAACGATCATCATTGCCACCGGAGCGCGTGCCAATTACCTGGGTCTACCCAACGAGGACAGGCTCAAGAACAAGGGGGTCTCGGCCTGCGCGGTGTGCGACGGGGCGCTTTTCAGAGGTGAGCCCGTTGCGGTGGTCGGCGGCGGAGACACGGCGATGGAAGAGGCAAGCTATCTCGCCGGGCTTTGCCCGTCGGTCACCTTGGTGCATCGGCGCGACGATTTCCGCGCGTCGAAAGCGATGCAGGATCGTGTGCTCTCCAACCCGAAGATTCAGGTGCTCTACAGCCACGAGATCAGCGATGTCCACGATGTGGCGCAAGATCGCGTGACGGCCATCGAGGTCGAAGACAGGAAGAGCAAGAGTCGACGTACGATCCCGACGTCCGCTCTCTTCGTTGCCATCGGGCATACTCCCATGTCCGAGCTTTTCGTCGGTCAAGTCGCTCTCCATCCGAATGGCTACATCAAGACCGTGCCCGGCAAGACGGAAACGAGTGTTCCCGGTGTGTTCGCCTGCGGGGACGTTCAGGATTGGATCTACCGTCAGGCGGTGACCGCGGCGGGCACCGGATGCATGGCAGCGCTCGAAGCAGAACGGTACCTCGGCTCGCTGGGGGCGCATTGAAAGCCCGCGAGGAGCTCGCGCGCATCTCCGAAGAGCTGCGCGCGCACGCAGAATGGCAAATCGAAACGGGCGCCACCGGGAGCTTGCCGCAAAACAATGCCCCCCGAGCTCGTGTGCCCGCCCAAGCCACGTCGTCGCCCGCGCGAGCTGCCCCCGAATCGGCTCCGGCTGCGGCGCCGGGAGGAGCCAAGGGCACGCTGCGCTTGCTCGAGCTCGCCGAGGAGATCAAAGCGTGCCAAAAGTGCGGCCTGCACGCGGCACGAAGGCAGACGGTGTTCGCGCGCGGCAATCCGGAGGCCGAGCTCTGCTTCGTCGGTGAAGGCCCCGGCGCAGACGAGGACGCGCAAGGCTTTCCGTTCGTCGGCAAAGCAGGGCAGCTGCTCGATCGGATGATAGCGGCGATGGGTTACCAGCGCGAAGAAGTCTACGTCTGCAACATCGTGAAGTGTCGCCCGCCCGACAACCGAAAGCCCGAGCCTTCCGAAATGGCGGCTTGCACGCCGTACCTGCGCGAACAACTGGAACTCGTGGCACCGAAGGTGATTGTGGCGCTCGGGGCCACGGCCGTGGAGGGGCTCATCGGGATGAGCGGCGGGATTACCCGCCTGCGCGGCCAGTGGAAGCTCTATCGCACCATCCCGGTGATGCCCACGTTTCATCCCGCCTATCTGTTGCGCAACCCCGCCGCCAAGCGCGACGTGTGGGCCGATCTTCAGGCGGTGCTCAAGCAGCTCGGGCGACCGCTGCCACCGGCTGGCCGCTCAGCCTGAGATAGATGTAAAGGTGGGCGACGAATAGGAGCGGCGCGACGAGCAGCAGCCCCACGCCGCACGCGCAGGCGCCTGCGATGACGAGTCCGAAGGCGATGAGCCCGAAGATGAAGATGTTCGCCTTGTTGCCGTCAGTGAGCTTCCAACTCTCGCTCAAAGCGTCGATCGGGCCAAGTCCTCGGTCGACGATGAGAGGGATCGTCATGCTGAGCCCGAGCGCCAGGATCACGCCGGGAACGATGAGGAACACCATCCCGATGCCGACGCCGATGGCGGTGAGAATGTTCGCCACCAGCACGGACAGGAAGTACGGGGCGCCGCCGAACAGATCGCCGAACGAATAGGGGGCACCGCGCGCGACCTTGAGGGAGAAGCTCATGATCCCGGCCGTGAAAAACGAGGACACCACCAGGTTGATCAGCTGAACGACCCCCATGGCCCCGATGTAGACCGGCGTCAAAAAATCGATCCCCGGCGGCGCGGCGTGACGACGAGCCGCACCGACGGCGGCGTTCGTCGCCGCGCCGGCGAGCCCGATGACGAGGTTCGCTCCGAAGCTGACGATGAACGCGATGATCGACGACAGGATGATCCCCACGATGATGGTGGCCAGGATGGTGCCCGGATCGGCCTTGACGCGCTCCCATGCAAACGAGATCGCATCACCGGGAGAGAAGGTCGGCCGACTCCCGCGGTACGCCGGCGGCGGACCGCCTTGACCTCCCTGCGGGTAGCCGGGCGGCGCCCCTCCGCCGCCTGGAGGCCCC
>DASWDH010000551.1:0-7060 GCA_036395495.1 Polyangiaceae bacterium | reverse complement strand
GGTAAGTTACGGCGAGGCCGTCGGAACTGTGTTTCAGAGGTCGGCGGCCGCGAGGCCTCGCCTCTTCCGCGTTGCCAAAAGCGAGTCCGCCTGTCCGGTCCGTAGTTTCGTGGGATATGGCGACTCCGATACGACGATCGGGTGGTGAGAACTTGACAGGGTGAAGCTAGGCGACTTCTAGCCCCTATTTGCCGCGTTGTGCTAGGCACATGCTCCCATGCGGCGCCCCGAAACACCTCTCGCGATCGAGATGCCCCCTACCGGGGCGGATCGGCCCGCTTGGACCAAGGTGGGAATCGTCGCGGCCGTCGGCTTCGGTTTCGGCATTCTCTGGCCGCGCCTCACCAGCACCCGCATTGCACCCAACCCTCCCAACGACAACGCCGCTCCCGCAGCCGCCACCTCCGGCCAGGGCGGACCTCTGGCCCTCGCCGCGAGCGCGCCCGCCGTCACCGTTCAGCCTCCCGCCGCGAACCCGCCGCCCGCGGACCAGGCGATCTCGGTCAGCCCAGGGATCATCGTGCGCTGTCGCGACGGCAACAGCAGCGCCAAAGAGGAGTGCGGTCCCTTGGAGTTCGACCGGCTGGCCATTCCCAAAATCAAAGCACTCGCCCAGTGTGCCGCAGCCAGCGGCGCGAGCGGCAAGCTTTCGATCGGTTTCGACGTCGACTTCCAGAGGAACGCAGCCAAGGTCCTGCTCGGCAAATCGACGACGCTGCCTCGCGACAAGGCCGAGGCGCTCATCCGATGTACCGACCCTTCGTTCGACAAGTCGAACCTCGGCGAGCTCCCCCACCAACATCGCCGCTACACGATCTTCTATACCGCGAGCTTCGCTCCCACGACGCGGCCCAAGGAGCCGAGCAACGAGAAGCCGGCGGCCGATGGTCCCCCGGCAGCAAAGACGACGAGCGAGACCGCCGCATCGGCCACGGTCAACTGGGATGTGGCGATCGTTCGCGACGCTCCCAAAACGGGCAGCATCGTCGGGCGCCTTCTCCGTGGTGCGAAGGTGAAGGTCTTGGCGCACCAAGGTGAATGGTACCGCATCCAATACGGGTCCATCGAAGGCTGGGTCTATCGGGGTACGGTCGGCCTCTGATCGGCAGCAGCTTTCCCCCGCCTGGGGTCGAATCGGCTACGCTCTCGTTTTCCTACGATGCTGACGCCCTGGGTAAGCCGAATCATTTTCATCAACGTGGCCGTTTTTTTGGTCCAGCTATTCGCCGGCCGATCGCGCCCCGATGTCGTGGAGCAGTTGACCGACCTTCTGGCGCTGCGAGTCGCGTTCATCCCCACGCGGCCGTGGACGCTGATTACGTACATGTTTTTGCACGCGGGGTTCGGGCACATCTTCTTCAACATGCTGTCGCTCTACATTTTCGGGCCGCGGCTCGAAGCCCAGCTCTCCGGACGGCGATTCCTCGGGCTCTACTTCGTGAGCGGGATCGCGGGAGGCTTGCTCTCGTGGGTGTTCCCCTCTTGGTTGCCCATCGTGGGAGCGTCCGGCGCCATCCTCGGCGTCATGTACGGGTACGCGCATTTTTGGCCGCGCGACCGGATTTTCCTGTGGTTCGTACCGATGCAGGTGCGCGTCGCGGTCATCGTGATGACGGCGCTCGACCTCTTCGGAGGATTCGGGGTCGGCGGCGGGAACGTCGCCCATTTTGCGCACCTCGGCGGCTTCGCGGGCGCATTTCTCTATCTGCGAATCATCGAGTTTCGGCCGCGACAGCGTCAGCTTCAGGCAAAATTACGCAACAATCGGCCGTCGCGCTCGGATCTCGAACGCTGGTCGAGGATTCGGCGCGAGCAGCTGCACGAAGTCAACCGCGAGGAGTTCGATCGGATCATGCAGAAGATCGACCGCGAAGGAGTGGACAGCGTAACGCAGCAAGAACGAAGCTTCCTCGACAACTTCAGCGAGCGGGCGGCCGCCGCGGATTGAGCGCAGCAGCTTTTACCTTGGGTGCGTCGAACCCAGGTTGTAGAGTTGATGGGTGCGCACCGCGAGCCATGGGTGTCTGCTCGTCTCGGGCTTGATGCTTGGCTGTAGCAAGTCTTCCGATGGCGGACCGCGACCGTCGTCCTCGATCGGTGCCGCAGACGCACAAGCACCGACCGCTGGCGCGAACCCACAGGTGCTTCCTGCCGCCGCCCCCCCCGACCTCGACGTGGCCGCTCTCAAGAGAAAAGTCGGATGTGCGGGCGAAACCCACCGTGCGCCGTGCCGGATCCTCGACGAGTTCGAGGACGCCGGTCGCTTCTCGCCTTCCATGCCTTCTGGCGAAGGGAGGTGGATCGGCACCGCTTACACGCTCGAGAAGGGGACCGAAAAATCCGAGCTCATGCTGCTTTCGGTGACGCAGATCCCCACGAGCACCGTTCCTCCCGGCGAGCTCGCGCTGCGAATCGGAACGGGACCCGTGCCCGAGGACAAGCGGGATCACGGAAACAAGCTCGCGAACGCGCTTTCACGCGGCGACACCGTCTCCAAGAACAATCAGGCCTTTCCTTACGTCAAGACCTGGAAGCCTTCCGAGCCGCAGGGGGCGATGAATACCTCGGGGACTTCGCTCCGCCTCGTGCACGACGAAGTTTACCTGCGTCAGAGCGGCGTGACGCACCTGCTCTACGTTCGCGTGAAGCCGCAGACCGCGCCCGGCACTCCTTCGGAAGCAACCTTCGCCGAGCTGTGGGCAGCAACGTGGTAGTCCTATCGACGCATCAGCGGAGCTCGAGCAACGGACGAAGCTTGCTCTTTGCCATGGCGAACGTGGCATCGATGTCGCGACGGCGCACGTAGAAGACGTTCGTATCGCGCCAGACGTCACCGCGGCCGATCACGATCTCGATCGCCTTCGCCGGTGCTGCCCGCATCACCGAGAGGGCGAGCAGAGGCTTGTCGAATCCCTCTTCTTTGCGAGCAGACCCGAGATGCACCATGCCTTCCGTTCGCGCTTCCGCCAGCGCGGCGCGCGCGACCTCGAACGGCTCGGCGTGGACGCCGGCCGGCTCGAGCACGCGTCGCTCGCCTCCCTTTTCCAGGCGGATTTGGCGAACCGAAGCCGCCTCGACCATGAAGTACGAGCGGTCGACCGCCCAAGTCTCGAACAGTCGTTGCAACGCTTGAGGTAGGACGAAGATCCCCGGCTGATCGGCGCGGCGCGCGAACACGCCCCCCGAGGTGGCACGGCCGGTTTCCACACGAATGACCCGCCCCTCGAGGTCGAGCTGATAGCTCGCAGGTGGATGGGCGAACCCGAACGAACCGTCGTCCTCGTCGGCCACCCAACGATCGGCCCGCATGTGGGCAAGCGCCTCCGCGAGATCGTCCGCGAGGCGCGGATCGACGGCGAGCGACTTTGGCTCGTCGAGGCTCCACTCACCGGAGCTCGACCGGCGCAGCACTTGGTGCACGGCGGCACTCTCGATGGACAGCTGCCGGATTCGCGCCGGCGCTTCGTCGATGACCTTGCGGCTGCGCAGCGCAAAGCCGCTCGGAACGAGCGCTCGGGCGACGTCGCGGGTCAGCTTGAGAACCGCCCCATCGACGAGACGGCGCGCGTAAGCAAAGCCATCGCTGGTTTCGGCCCCGAGCTCGACCGTTTCGGAGGCCAAAGGCCCGTCGCCGGCGCCCACCTTGGTCAGCGTTGCCCTGCCGCGCGGCGCGGCCGAAAAGCCGAAATCCTCCGGTCTTGCCAAGGCGACGACTTCTTCGGCGGACAAATCCTGGAGCGTGCGGGCAAAGCCTTGCCCTACGTCCGCGTCGACCTCGCCGTCGCTCGGCGCGCGCATGTGCCAGCCGACACCCAAGCGAACCAGCTCGAGTTTCTGCCCGCCCGCTTCGAGTGCAACTTGCTCCATCTCGTCGGCTCGCAGCGAGAAGACCTGCCGATCCACGAAGCGTTCGGCGGCCATCGAGAGCGCGTCCATGACGCCGCGGACCACGCAGCCCGCTTTTTTCGGCGCGGGCTCTCGCCGGGCGACAATCACGTCGTCCACCTTGCCGGGGCAATCACCGCCGGCTTCGATGAATCCCCGCGGCAACGAAGTGCCTTCGGGAATCATCGTGAGGCGAATCTTCGCAGCTGCCTCGGCGAGCGCCCGTTCGGCTTCGGCCTGTTCGGGGAAAGCTTCGGCCCTCATGTCGGCAAACGATGTGAGAAGTTTGTCGAACACGTCGCGATCCACACGGACGATCCGACCTTGGTATTCGATGCCCCAACCTCCCCACGCGCCGTGCACGAACCGCCGCGTGGGGCCGCCGCCATCCAATGAGAATTCGGCGAGAGTGGTCGACAGATAGGGCACCAACGTGCGGCCTCTGTACGCGTCGCGCGGGCGGCCGAGCTCGGCCACGAGCTCCTTTCCCACGACCGAAGGGCCCTCGCCTTGCAGCTCGGCGTAGGCGGCGCCCGGGGGGCTCGGGGCGGGTCCGCCGACGGCGAGCCGGTAGGTGATCGAGCCCATCGATATCGTCAAGCGAATGCGTGGTGCGTCGAGCCCGATGGCGTGGCGATCGAGCGCCTCTTCGACGCGGCGCTCGGGCGTCGCGAACTCCAAGGCGGAGAGCAGTTTGTCGACGGCGCCGGTATCGGCGACCTCGCCATCTTCGAGGTAGTACATGTCGCCGCCGGCGTCGTCGCTTCGCTTCACGATGCGGATCGTTTCCGTGCCCTGTTGCACCACGAGCTCCGAGATTTCGCCCCGCCGATAAGCCTTGAACAGATTGCGCTTTCGGGCCTCGGCTTCGCTCGTCGTCACCCGCCCGCGGTCGACGACGTAGAGATAGAGGGCAAGTAGAACCGCCAGCGCCGCCATCGCGATCGTCACCGCGTGACGCCGAAACCGCACGGGCGCGGACATGCTTACTTGCCCGAGCTCTCGCGGGGAGTCGTCTCGGTGATCCTCCGGCGAAAGTAGACCGCCAAGCCGAGCAGGACGAAGGCTCCGGGCATGTAGAGAACGGCGTAGCGCAGCACTTCGCCGAGGGACGCATCGCTGATACGGGCGCCGGCCACGGCGGGCTTGTCGGGAATGTCGACGAGAGGGGGCTCCGCCGCCAGCCAGGAGATCGCGCTTTCGGTGAAGACGGCGCCGCCGTGCAACACCCCCTCCTGCCAATTCTGACCGAGTGCAACGCTCGCCGTTCCCACGACGACCAGGCGCGGGCCGTGTGCGGCTCCGGCTGGTTTCTTGGGCAACTCGGTGGCCATCGACAGCGCGAGCGGCCCTTCGCGATCCGCGCTGCTCTTCTCGGGCGGGCCCCCCTTCTCCGCCCAGGCGAAGAAATCCTTCATGCCGAACGCGTCCTTACTCGTCGTCAACAATTCAGCGGGCGGAACGGGAGCGGACGCGGTGCGGGAGAGCGAACGCGCCGCCGTCATCAAGATCTTGAGGTCGCGGTTACGATCGCCGACGAGGCCCTCGGTGATGGGGTGCAACTTCGCTTCAGCCAAGAACTGCTCGCCGAAGCCGCCGGGAAGCTTGCGCGCCGGATCGCGCTCGAAGACGAAGGTCTCGTCCAGGGCGATTCCTCCCGCGGAGGTGATGGTGTCGAGGCCGAGCGGGAGCATGCGGCGGTTGTCCGCATCGGGAACGGGGCTGGCGAGAACGAACAGATTGCCGCCTCCCTCGAACCAGGTGCGGATGCGCCCCGCGTCTTCCACGCCCACGGGCTGGGTAGGTCCCACCATCAGACCGACGCGGCACCCGGACAGTGGATCTTTGGCGTCGGGCCGCGAGGTGTCGATCTCTTCCGGATCGAAGTTGTTTTTTCTGAGCCGCGCAACGAGCTCGCCGAGCCCCCGTGCCCCGCCGTCCTCGAGACGCTTTTCGCCGTGGCCGGTGATGAAGCAGGCGCGCGCTCGCACGTCGCTCATCACGTGACGCAGCGTCAGCGTGAACGCCTGCTCCACTCTCGAGCGCGCGCGAGCCTCTTCGCTTTCGTCGACCAGTTCGCCCGCCGAGAGGAAAAACGGCTTGCCTCCGGCGCGTGACATGACGACGACCGCATCGGTCATCACCCGCCCTTCTTCGGTCTTGCCCGCCTCGATTCCGTACTTCTGCTGCACGGCGAGAAAGTCGGCCGGATGGCGGTCGGGATCCACGTAGCGCACGGCCAATCGATCGGTCTCCGCCTGGTAGGCGGTCAGCAAGAACCTGACCGAATCGGCCAGCGGATCCTTGGATGAAAGCAAGACATTCACGTCGATGCTCTCTCCGAGCGATCGGAGCGTTTCGAGCGTCGCGGGCGAAAGCGTGTAGAGCCGATGGGTCGTCAGATCCCAGCGCGTGTAATGGCGAGAGACGAGGACGTTGGCCAGCACGGCGAGGACGGTTGCGAAGACCACGCCGGCCGCTTCGATCGCCTGACCGGCGCGCGGAGTCTTCATCCCCACCTCCAAGCGTCGACCGCGCGTACGGTGACGAAGAGAGCCAGCGCGACGACGCTGAGGTCCATCGCAATTCGGCGTGAGTCGACGATGCCTTTGGAGAGCTCGCTCATCTGCCCCCACACCGACACGTACGAACAGAAATCGTGAACGATGCCGGGATCGAAGATGAACTCGCCGATGCCGACGACGAACAGCCCGAGAATCACCAGGGACGAGAGAAGGATCGCCACCAGCTGGCTCTCGGTCATCGCGCTCATCAGGGTGCCGATCGCCAGGTAACTCGCCCCGATGAGCGCTACACCCGCGTAGCTCGTCGCAACGACGTGCCAATCGACCTCGCCGGCTCGTCTCATGATCACGATGTAGAGCAACGTCGGCGTCCACATGACGAGATAGGTGGTGAAAGCCGCCGCGAACTTGCCGAGCACGATGCCGGTGCTGCCGACCGGCGCCGTCATCAGCGACTCGATCGTGCCGGAGCGCCGCTCCTCGGCAAAGAGCCGCATGGTCATGCCCGGGCAAAGCAGAACGAGCGGTAGGTAGAAGAGCATCGATTCCCCGAAGAAGGCTTGGATCGGGCCCTGGTCGACCGAGAGCTCCGGGTTTTGCGCGAAGTGACGGACCATCAAATAGAAGTGAAAGCCCTGCAGAATCAAAAA
>DASWDH010000550.1:0-3897 GCA_036395495.1 Polyangiaceae bacterium | reverse complement strand
GGGCCGGTTCGGGTGACGCGAGATCATCACCTTCTGCATCGGCGAGAGATCGGCGAAGATCTCGCGCGCCAGCCGTCCCGCTTTTTCCTCCAAGCGCTGAAGCTCCGGCTCGAATTTCGCGTCGCTTGCCGCGAGCTCGCGCAGTTGGCGAACGCGGTCCACGAGGTCAACGACGGGTTTTTCGAAAGGGAGAACGAATGCGGCCATGAGCTCGAGCCCCTGCTCGCCCGGCGTTCGGGACGAGTGCGGGGGTCCCAAGGGTGTCGCTTTGGGACAAGTTCTGCAAGCATGGCGCTACGACGCGATGGGTCAAATGACGCCAGCCTCAGTCGACGATCGAGAGGATCGCCCGACGAATGGCTACTATCTCGTGCTGCTCGCCCTTCTGCGCCTGGCCGTGAACCTAGGGGTATCCTGGTGGGGGCTGGTGGCGCTTTCGGACGACGACTACGCGCGGGTCGCGATTGCCCAGCGCTTCGCCCTCCAGCCCCGACTCGACCCGACCGGTACCAGCTGGCTGCCATTTCCGTTTTGGGTGAGCGGCGCGGTCATGAAGCTTTTCGATCCGTCGCTCGAAGTGGCGCGCTCGACGGCGACCGCTTTGTCGGTCGTTTCGGCCTGGCTGCTCTTTGCGACGGCGCGTCTATGGGGTTTCTCACGCAGGCAAGCATTCGTGGCGTCGGCTGCGGCCAATCTACTGCCGGTAGCGGCCGTGCTCGGGAGCGTGACGGTGCCCGAGCTGCCAACGGCAGCGCTCTCGGCCTTCGGCCTGACCGCTGCGATGGCGCCTCGCCGAGCGCCGCGAGATGGGACCGCTTCGATGTCGCCTGTTTTCCTTGCCGGTTCGGCGATGCTGGCAGCGACGCTCTCGCGTTACGAGGCGTGGCCCGTGGCCGCCGTGGTGGCGGGGCTCGCGTGGCGGCGCCGCGACGAGCCACGCGTTTGGAAGCGTGTGGCTGCCGTCGCTCTGCCGCTGATCGGCCCCTTGTGGTGGATCCTGCATAACCAGCTCGCCCATGGAGACGCATTTTCGTTTCTTCGCCGCGTCGCCCGCTACCGAGCCGCGCTCGGGCCGACCGGGGCCGATGGTCCGACGAGGTACCTCTTCGCCCTGTTCGAGGGGAGCCCGGCGGTGACGTTCGCACTCGTCGTGCTGCTCATCCTCTGGCTCCGAGCCGACGATGGAGTTTCCGCCAGAGAGCACCTGCGGCGCTTGCTGCCCTGGGCCTGGGGGGCTCTCGCGCTCGTCGTTTTTCTGCTGATCGGCCAGCTCGCGGGAGGCGCGCCGACCCACCATCTGGAGCGACCCCTCTTGCTGGTGTGGTTTCTCGCCACGTTCACGCTCGTCGATCTCGCTTCCACTCGCCGAGCGCCGTTGTGGCTGGCGGTGCCGGCGCTCGTGCTTTTCGTCCTCGATGCCCGCCGGCAACTCTCCGATCCCGGCGCCTCGCGGCTTTCGGAAGAGATCGCCGGAATTCAGCTACGCTCCCTGGTGCCTCGGGGAGAGCGTGTCGTCCTGGCCACGAACGACTACGGCTACTTCGCGGTCACCGCGGCCTTGGGTCGCCCCTTCGACACGATCATCGATGCATCGCACGACCCCCGCGTGCAAGAAGACGCCACCCTGCTCAGCGACCACTGGAATGCTCCGGCACGGATCAAAGCCGAGGGTGCCGCGTGGCTCGTCGCACCTTCGTCGGTGGTGATGCCGCTCGCCCTCCGGGAACGGTCCCGTGTTGGACAACTGGCGATCTACGAGCTCGCCCCCGCCCCTTGACGGCTTCTCACAGGGAGGCGGGGAGGCGGGGAATTTTTGTTTCTTGGTTGACTGGAGGGGTCACGTTGTTCGGGTGCGCGTGAGGCGTCGAAGGCCCTGCCTGAGGGTTGGGACGTTGAAGTTGATCAGCAGACCGACGTCGAGGCGTGTCAATTTTAGATACGTGAGCAGTTGGGCCTCGTGCACGGGCAAGATGCGCTTCCCAAAATTTCCCCGGCTCGCCGCCTCCCTGTTCCATTCCCCGCTATCGGTCACCCACTCGCTTCAGTTGCGAGGCTAGTGCTCCGTTTACATCGACCTGATGAGCTTTTCGGCCGATCGTTGACGTTGACGTGGTCGTTGACGGCGACGGCGACGGCGACGGCAGCTATCGGCACAGTTTGGTCAGCATGGCGACGATGCGCCCCAGCAGGTCGCTGGCTTGCTCGCGCTTGGCATCCTCAAGGTCCGAAAGGACGTCTAGCGCGTCGACGATCGCAGCGCACTCCATGGCTGAGCCTCTTGCGATGGCATAGTGTCGAGCGCCGTCGGCCTCCGATGTCCGGCCGGCGGCTTCCCCGATGTTCAGCGGAATCGATAGGGCCGCGCGGCGCAGTTGCTCTGCTAACCCGGCATGACCCTTGGGCAAGTTCTGGGCAAGGCCCGTCGAAAGGGCGAGAAACTCGATTGCGCACCGATACACGTCCAGCTTCTGGAAGCTCAGCATCACCTACCCGTCGCCCGAATGCACCTCCCGGTTGCGCCATTTCGTCGCCGTCGCCGTCGCCGTCAAGGACCACGTCAACGTCAACGTCAACGTCAAGCTCTACCTCATCATCTCAAGGGAAACACGCCACTAGCTAATTGGCGGCGCCGATGGCTTGGGGGACGGAGACGCGGGGGTTGGCGCGGGTCACGTTGAAGATGCGAAGGGCGTTTTCTTTGTTCTTCACGTGGGCGGCGGGGAGCTCTTCGTATTCGAAGCGACTGCCGAGGCGGACGTACGTCGGTTCGCTCACGATGATTTGCCCCGTTTGCGCGATGCCGCAAAGGCGGGCGGAGGTATTCGCGGTGTCGCCGATCACGGTGTAGGAAAGGGCTTTGGAGCTGCCGATGTAACCGGCCACGAGCGGCCCGGTGTGGATGCCGATGCCGATCGCCAGAGGCGGCTGCCCGAGGGCCATGCGATTGCGATTGAACTCGCCGAGGACATGCATCTGCTCGAGCGCGCACTGCACGGCGAGGCAGGGATCATCGGGATGCGCGACCGGGGCGCCCCAGAGCGCCATGATGCCGTCGCCCATGAACTTGTCGAGCGTGCCCTCGTACTTGAACAGCGTCTCGACCATCAGCTCGAAATATTCGTTCAACATGTCGACGATGATCTGCGGCTCGGTCTTCTCGCTCATGCGCGTGAAGCCCCGGATGTCGGAATTGAACACCGTACATTCGCGGACCAGCTCCCCGCCCTTTTTGATTTCGAGCTGACCGGAGATGACTCGCTCGGCGACGTTCGGCGAAAGCAGGCGCGAGAAACGCTCCCGGGTCACGATCTCGTGCTCGATCTTCTTGCCCAAGATGTTGATCTCGATGAACATCGCGGCCTGATTGGCGATCGCGGTGACGAGCTCGAGGTCCTTGCGCTGAAATTGAGCGAGCGTTTCCGAATCGAGCCACAGCACGCCGAGGATCTCGTCGTTGTGCAGCAGCGGAACCACGATGGCAGAGGTGATTCGATTCAGAATCATGCTCTTGCCCTTGGAGGCCGCGAAATCCATCGCCGCGTCGTGGGTGAGCACGGCGGCGCGCTCCTTCATGACGTGGTTCATGATCGTGGCGGACACTTGAATGGGAGCATCGGTCCCGTCGCGCCGGCGGCCAGCGCCGATCATGAGCTCGCCGTCGGGGCCCTTGAGGAAGATGACGCCGCGGTCGGCTCGGATGAACTTGAAAATGCTCGCCAGGATCTTGTCGAGCAGTTTGCTCGTGTCCCGCTCGAGCGCGATTTCGCGGGAGAGCTCGTGCGAGGCGCGCAGCCGCTCGTAATCGGCGCGGATCTGCCCGGCGTCCTGGATCTGCTCGTAGGGCATGAAGCCCTTTTGTGTCGCGGCGATCTGGGTGCCGATCGCACGATCCTCGTC
>DASWDH010000549.1:0-2081 GCA_036395495.1 Polyangiaceae bacterium | reverse complement strand
CCGGGCTGCGCTGGAGATCCTCGAACAGGGGGGCTCGGTCGTCGACGCGGCGATTGCGGGCAGCGCGATGTTGGGGCTCACCGCGCCGGCGGCGTGCGGCATCGGTGGCGGCGGCTTTTCTATCGTCTTCGATGCGTCGGAGAAGAAGCTCTTCGTGCTCGATTATCGCGAACAGGCGCCGGCCGGTTACAACATGGCCACCTTCCGGTCGAAGCAGCCGGGTGCCGCCATCGGTGTACCCGGTGAAATCGCGGGACTCGCCGAACTGCATCGTCGCTGGGGAAAAAAGACGTTCGCCGAAGACATGGCGCCCGCCGTGCGTGCCGCGGAGAGCGGCTTCTCGGTGACCAGGCACCTCGCCAAAATGCTGGCGCTCAAACCCGACCTTTTTCTGAAGACGCCGTACGGCTCCGTATTCGCGCCGCAAGGGTCGCTCGCCAAAGAGCGGGACCGTGTGACCAATCACGCGCTCGGTGCGACGCTCCAGCGCGTCGGGGCCGAAGGACCCAAGGCTTTCTACGAAGGTCGAATCGCCGCCGAGCTGGTGGAAGTCGCAGCCGCAGCAGGCAGCCCTTTGTCAGCTTCGGATCTGAAAGCGTATCGCCCGATCTCGCGCGAGCCGCTCCGCGCGAAATGGGAGGGCTTCGAGGTCGTGACGATGCCACCGCCGTCGGCGGGCGGGCTTCTCCTGCTGGAGACGCTGGGTATCTTTTCGAAGTCTGAGCTCGCGGCGATGGGCCACAACAGCGCCGGCTACATTCACATGCTGGCCGAGGCGATGCGCGGCGCGATCGCCGATCGGATGCGCACCGTCGGCGATCCCGCCTTCACCCCCGACAAGACGAGCGAGCTCTTGTCGCCGGAGCGACTGAAAGCGCGGCGCGCCCGCATTGGTTCGGAGCGAACGCACGCGCCGCCCCGTTTCGAGCTGATCGAGCATGGGACGAGCCATCTCGTCGTGACCGATGCGAAGGGGAACGCCGTCGCCATGACGACGACCGTCAATTCGTTCTTCGGCTCGAACGTTCGAGCGCCGCAATCCGGTGTGCTGTTGAACGACGAGCTGGCCGATTTCACCGAGCCCGAGCTGGCTGCGCTCTTTGGAGGCGCGCCGGGACCCAATCAACCGCGCGCCGGCGCGCGACCCACCTCGAGCATGACACCGACGATCGTGTTCCGGGATGGCCTGCCGGTGCTCGCGCTCGGTGGGTCGGGCGGTATGCGCATTCCGGTCAACGTGACCCAGGTGCTGCTTTGCCGATTGGTATTCGGAAAAACCCTCGAGCAATGTTTGGCGGCGCCCCGTTTTCTCACTCCGCCGACTGGTCCGATCCTGTCGTTCAACACCGACCAACTCCCCTCGTCCGCCGTGCAGCTCGACCTCATGGAGCGAGGGGAGCAAGTGAAATGGCTTTCTCACGAGGACGTGAGCGCCGTGCATCTGGTTGCGATCGAACGCACGGGCGCGAGCGTGCGAATGCAGGCGGCAGGCGACCCACGTAAAGGTGGCGTGGGTCTCGTGCGTTGATGGAAATGTGCTGTTTGGACAGTAAGGCAATTCAGGGTGTAGCGGATAAACAGTGCCAGTATGACTTTTTACCGTGGAGCAAAGTAAAAAAATGAATCGACTTTGCGAGGCATACGAGGCACTCTCAGTCGATATTGGGAGCCATGCGCTCGATTCCTCCTCCGCGTCCGAGTTCTTTCCCGCCGGGCTCAGCGCAGCGAACAAGGGTATCGTCAATCCCGCCGTCTGGCGTTTCGTCGAATCCGCCCCGGCCTCCGTCGATTCACCCGCGGTTCTCATCGTCGATTCCTCCGCGCGAAGAGAGCCTTCTCGGAGCGTCGGGGTCAGGCGTTCGGTTCCGCCCGGCCCGCTACAGCGCGGCCGAGCTTCCGCCCGAGCTCGTGTGTCGCGCGCGCTGCGACGGTCAAGAGATTGGCCCTCTGGCTGTCCTCGATCTCGGCATAACCGGCTTTGCTGCTACGACTCCGGCAGGTTTGGCGTTTCCGCCGGGGACCGTGCTCGAGAATCTCGAGCTCTTGCTGGGCGAGCAACCGCTTTGGTCGGGAGACGCGGT
>DASWDH010000548.1:0-2878 GCA_036395495.1 Polyangiaceae bacterium | reverse complement strand
GGCGTAGCTCGGGGTCGCCGGGCCGAACGATTCCGGCAACTGCACCATGAAGGTCGTGCCTTCCGACTCGGAGGACCGCGCATCGACCTTGCCCCCGTGCTGGGCCACGATGTGGCGCACGACGTAAAGACCCAGCCCTAGGCTGTCCTTGGCGCGTCGCACATCCTTGTCATTTCCTCTCTGGAAGGGTTCGAAAATGCGGGGCAGCAAGTCATGTGGAATCGGCGCGCCGCGACTGTTCACCTCGATGACGATCTCGCCCGATTCGCGCCGCCAACACAAGCTGACCGGCGTTTCGGGGGGGCTGTATTTCTGAGCGTTGCTCAGCAGATTCTCGAGCACTTGCTCGACCCGGTCGGAGTCCCACGACACTTCGGATCCTTGGCCGGGCTGATAACGAATCTCGCGCGTTGGATGCGAGGCACGAAACCACTCGATGACACGCGTGCAGGTGGCGTCGATGTCGGAGGGGCGAATGTCCAGAGGAAGCGAGATGCGAAGCTCGATCCGAGAGAAGTCGAGTAGATCGCGGATCATTCTTTCCATGCGGTCGGCCGTCTTGATGATTCGCGAGATGGCGGTCAGCCGGCGATCGCCCACGTCCGTGGTCCGGGCGAGTTGGGTCGACGCGAGCTTGATGGCTCCGAGCGGATTGCGCAGATCGTGACCGACCATGCCGAGGATTCGGCGCTGGAACTGAACGGCGCGGGCCTTGTCAGCGGCATCGCGCATCGACAGGGTAGCCGCCGCCAAGATGAGGGTCAGCAAGATCAGATCGCTCAGGACGACGATGAACGCATGCGAGCGGATGCTCTCCGAAAGTGCAGCCTGCTCGCCCTGGAGTTGCTTCACCCGATCGTCGCGCAGATCGTGCAGGAGGGCCCCCGCCCTATCGAGCACGGATTTGCTTTCCATGAGCATCGACCGCAGCTGCTCCAAGGGTACCCCGGCGCGCCGCGCCTCGATCTCTTCGCCATCGCGCTGGAGCGCACTGGCGAGAGCCGACTCGAGGTCATTCACTCGTTGCTGCGCCTGCGGTCGATTGGCGGTGAGGGTGCGAAGCTTGATGACGGCCGTGGGCACGGATTGCCGGGCACGCTCGTAAGGCTGGAGAAATTGGTCGTCGCCGGTGACGATGAACTCGGTGAGTGCGAGCTGCGACTGATTGACGTCGTCGGCGAGCTCCTCGACGGTGCGGAGCACGGAAAAAGTGTGCTCGACCGCTTTCACGTCGAGTGACCGTTGCGCGAGGACGCGTAGCGTCAAACCGGACACGATGACCAGCGTGAGCACGGCAATTGCGAAGCCGGCAATCACCCGCGGGGGGGCGGAGATGAACGACTGGCGCAATTTGGGTGCTTGCCGCATCACCCCTCCACTTAGAAGGACCTGCTACGCGTAGCCACAAAGAGGGCGCCTTCGATTTAGCCCTCGGAAGTACCTGGGGCCCCCCGGTCCAAAGACGGGGATCGAAAAATTCGACGAGCTTGTTCGTTCGGAGAACGACGTATGCAGGCGGCCCGAAGGGCGCGCCGAGTAACAGAACACGCAGGCGGCCCGAAGGGCGCGCCGAGTAACAAGACTAGATGCCGTCGCCCCGTCCGGTACGCGACTTTGCGGGCTTGGAGAGCTTCGCTTTTTGCGGGGCAACGGCGGAGGCCGATGATGAACCGGTTCCCATCGGTGGCGCCGCTTGCGAAGCTTCAGCGGACGGGCGCGGTGCCTCGGGCGTGGCGAACGACGCTTCCACAGGTGCGATTTCGGGCGGCCGAGCAACCGCTGCAGCCGTGACCGCCTTTGCACCGGTGGGTCCCGGGCCTGGCATCAAGTTTCGCATGAGCAGCAGAGCTCCGCTCAATGCGACCACACCGATAGCTGCTGTCGCTAGCGTGAGGTGTCTGCGCTTGCGCGCGGTGGGTTCGGGTTCGAACGTGCGCGCGAACGGTTCGTCGATCGTTTCGGTCAACGGTGAAGCCGGAGCGGCCGCGCGCGAAACGGCTTTCAGACTTCCACTGCTCGGCCGAAAAAGCTCCGATGAATGGAGGCGTTCGCGTGTCCCTAGCCCTGGAATGTCGACAGTTTCCGAAATCTGTAGGGCTACGCCGAGAGCTTGGGCGAACTCGCTGGCGCTCTGAAACCGCTGCTTCACGTCGCGATTCGCTGCACGAGCCCACCAGGCATCGAAGCTCGCAGGCAGATCTCTCGCCTGTTCGGAAGGTACCGGCAGCGAACCGTACATGATTTGAGCGAGCGTATCGCCCAGCCGTTCGTGGAAGAACGGCAGCTTGCCGGTCAAACACTGGTAAGTGATGACCGCCAGCGAAAAGAGATCAGAACGATAATCGACCTTGCTTCGGCCATCCGCTTGCTCGGGGCTCATGTAGTACGGCGTGCCGAGGATGCCGGGTATCGTGCGCCCGATATCGGGAGAGTTCAGGTTTTCATGTTTGGCGATGCCGAAGTCGAGCACTTTCGCGAGCTCGTCGTCGTCCTGTCGCGCCAGAAAAATGTTGGCGGGTTTCATGTCGCGGTGGACGATGCCCGCCGCGTGTGCCTTCGTGAGGGCGCGGGCAGCTTGAGCGACGATGCGAAAGGTCTCGCCCCACGAAAGCCGCCCCACCCGGTCCAGCCGGTGGGCCAGATCCTCGCCTTCCAGGTACTCCATGACAATGTAGGGAATGTTCTCCCATAGACCATGGTCGATGATGTGGACGACATGAGAGCTTCGTAGCTGGGCGGCGGCCTTCGCTTCGCGGTGAAAACGTTGGCGGGCTTCGGGCGTGTTCTTCGCCTCGCGATCGATCAGCTTGACGGCGCAGAGCGTTTCCAGGCTCACATGCTCGGCGAGCCAGACCGATCCCATCCCGCCTCGGCCTAA
>DASWDH010000547.1:0-6125 GCA_036395495.1 Polyangiaceae bacterium | reverse complement strand
CCAGCGCGGTGCTGGACCGAGACGAAGTCGAGAGCGTGCTCTCGGGAAAGTTCTACACGCCGAGCGCGGACGCGGAGCACCGGCCGAAGCTCATCGCTGGAGCCTCGGACAAACCGTCACATTACAAGGTGATTTGTATCTCGATGTACACTCGCGACCTCGAGCAGCTCGATCAAATGGTCGAAAAACTGAAGGCGCGAGGGCTCACCAAGGCGAACCGCAGCGCGCTCATTCGCTTCGCGCTTGCGCAGGTCGACGTCGAGAAGGTTCCGCGGGGATTGTGAAAGGGGCGTAACTTGCCTGGGCGACAGCGGACGCGTGCCGAGTAGCCCCGCCGCTCGGGTCGTGTAAAAACCCAGGTGAGACCGATGCCGGGCAATACTTTCGGGCAGGCGTTTTCCGTGACCACTTTCGGCGAGAGCCACGGGGTGGCTGTGGGGTGCGTGGTCGATGGATGCCCTCCGGGTCACCCGCTCGACGTCGCCCATATCGGCGCGGCGCTCGCCCGCAGGAGGCCGGGTCAGAGCAAGCTCACCACCGCGCGCGACGAAGACGATGCGGTCGAAGTGTTATCCGGCCTCGATGGAGAGAGCGGCAAAACCCTGGGCACGCCGATCTGCATGCTCGTTCGCAACAAGGACGCGCGGTCCGCGGCGTACGACGAATGGCACCACATTTATCGCCCGAGCCACGCCGATTTCACCTACGACGCGAAGTACGGCATCCGGGCCTGGCAAGGAGGCGGACGGGCTTCGGCGCGCGAGACGGTCGGACGGGTCGCGGCGGGCGCGGTCGCCGAGCAATTGCTTCGGGCTCGCTTCCCGAAGCTCACGATTGCCGCGTGGGTCGAGCGCGTCCACACGATCGATGCTCGAGTGCACATCGATCCGGCCCTGATGACGCGCGAGATGGTCGACGCGCATCCTACTCGCTGTCCTCACCCTGCTTCGGCGCGTCAGATGGAGGCGGCGATTCTCGACGCGAAGAAGCGCGGCGACAGCCTGGGCGGCTACCTGAGGCTTTATGCGGCGGGGATTCCGCCGGGTCTCGGTGAACCGGTCTTCGACAAACTGGACGCACTCCTCGCCCAGGCTTTCATGAGCCTTCCGGCATGCAAGGGGGTCGAGATCGGATCCGGTTTCGCGGCGCCGGACGCCACTGGCTTCGAGCACAACGATATCTTCGAGTGGCAGGGCTCCGATACGCCCGAGATGGCGACGTGGACCAACCGGTCCGGCGGCGTTCAAGGAGGCATCTCCAACGGCATGCCGCTCGACGTGCGGCTCGTCTTCAAGCCGACCGCCACCGTGTTGAGACCTCAGCCGAGCGCCGACGATGCGGGCAACAACGTCGAGCTCCAAGCCAAAGGGCGTCACGATCCCTGTGTGTTGCCGCGCGCCGTCCCCATCGTCGAAGCGATGGCGGCGCTCGTGCTCGTCGATCTTTGGCTGCGACAACGAGGGCAGGTGGGGGATCCCTGGCCGGGGCTTTCCGGCCCGATCCATCGGAAACCATAGAATCACCCAGGCTCAAGCCGCGGCGTATGGAAAGGATGAACCGCCCGCGACGCGCCTCCAGAACTCGACGAGATCCCGCGGGATGGGTGCCTCGATCACGACGCGCTCGGCGCTGATGGGATGGTCGAAGGCGAGTCGCTGCGCGTGCAGGGCATGGCGGTCGAGCTCGAGGCGAGCGCGATCGTCTTCGGTGAGCGTCTGGTCGGCGCCTCGCGCGAAGAGCTCGGGATCAGGCCCATAGAGCTTGTCTCCCACGACCGGGCAACAGACGGCCGCCAGGTGCACGCGGATCTGGTGTTGACGTCCCGTCTCCAGATCGCACCTCACCAGAGAGTAAGTCCTTTCACTCGGCGGGGTGCGCGCGATCACCTGGAAGCGCGTGGCTGCCGACAGCCCAGAACCCCCCTGCGCGATCCTCATGCGCACGCGAAGGCGTGAAGAAACGTCGAGCTCGAGCGGCAGATCGACCCGGAATTCAGTGGCTTTCGGCGTGCCCCAGGTCAGCGCGACGTACTGCTTTTCGACGGTGACGCGCTCTTCGAGCTGGCGCTTGATGCCTCGATCGGCCTCGCGCGTTTTGGCGAGCAGAAGCACGCCGCTCGTCTCGCGGTCGAGCCGGTGCGCCAGCGTGAAGTATTGCTCGCGCCGCGCCATCGCGAGAAGCTTGACCACGGTGTTGCGGTGGTAACGGGCGGTCGGATGGACGGGCACGCCGGCCGGCTTGGCGATCGCCAAGAGATGGTCGTCCTCGTAGAGGACGGGAAGGTCGGTGGGTACGGCCACTTCGTCCCAGGGCTCGCGCCACAGGAGCACTCGCTGCTCGGCGAAAACGCGGTCGCTCGCCCGCAGGCGCCGCCCTTCTAGGTCGAAGGCGCTCCTTCGAACGATGACCTGGGCCCGCGTGCGACTGGTGCGCTTGAGCTGCGTCTGAACGAAAAGATCGAGACGCATGCCGGCCGATTCGGGCGGAACCCGCAGAACGGTGACTACCGCGTCCGGCGCGATCTCGTCGGGCCTTCTCGCTTCGTCTTCATTCCAGCGGATACGGGTCACCCCCGCATTATAACGACTGGCCGGCTCGACGGCAGTCTGGCAGAGACAGACCTCCCACCCGCCGAGTAGTGGTAGAAGTCGCAGCGAACATGGCCGTTGCTCGAGTGTACCTTTCGCCAGGGCTTTTCGGTTTCAACCAGATTGGCGCGTATACCTACTTCCGTCACATAGAGAAAGCGCTGGCGCGACGTTTCGCCGACGCCGGGCGTGAGTTTCGCCTCCACCTCGTCGAATCGGCGCCGACCGCATCCATTCGCCGCCGCGCGCTCGCGCTGGTCTCCGAGATGGCGCGAACGGCGCGTCCCGACGAGCCGATCCACCTGCTCGGACATTCGACCGGCGGACTCGATGCGCGGCTCGTGGCCTGTAAGACCAGCGCGCTCGGCGACGATCGGCTTGCCGCCTTGCGTGGGCAAATTCGATCGATCACCACGATGAATACGCCGCACTACGGAACTCCGCTGGCCAGTTTTTTTGCAACGGTTTCGGGTCAACGTCTGCTCTACGTGTTGTCGGCATTGACCGTCACCGCGCTCAAGTTCGGTGCCCCTCCGCTCGCCATCACTTCGTCGCTGGTCGCTGCTTTTGGGCGCATCGATCGCGTTTTCGGCCTCGAAGTGCGGGTGATCGATCGAATCACTGAAACGATCGTGCGCGCGCTCGACGACGTTTCGAGTCGCGACCTCCGAGGCTACCTCGCCGGGCTGCGCGACGATCAGGGGGGCATCATCCAGCTGTCGCCGGAGTCGATGGAGCTCTTCTGCCTGAGCGTCGAGGACAACCCCGACGTGTATTATCAGTCGACGGCGTCGTTTGCGCCGTCGCCCGGCGTCCGGCACTGGGCGCGCTCGCTCGCATCGCCCTGGACGAGCCCGTCGGCTACGATCTTCACGACGCTCTATCAACTCACGGCCATGCCGCACCGCATGTATCCCTGCGAGCCACCGAGCACCGATTGGAACCGAATCTTGATCGAGCAGCTCGGCCAAGTGCCGCCGGCGCTGGCCAATGACGGGATCGTCCCCTTCCGCTCTCAGCTCTGGGGCCAGCTCGTGTGGGCAGGTCAGGGGGATCACCTCGACGTGGTCGGTCATTTTGCGGGCGACCGGCAGAACGCCGACCACGTCGACTGGCTGAGCTCGGGCGCGAGATTCGACCGGCCACGCTTCGATGCGCTCCTCGACGCGATCGTGCGCGGTATCCTTTCGGTTCCCGGCGCCTGAATCAGCCCTCCGGCCGCCGGCCCGGGCTCCAGTCGGCGATCTTGTCGGTCCGTGTTTCGAGAAATCGCGCGAGCTGATGAAAATCGGAGCCCGGCCGGATGTAGCGGATTTCGGTCTTGAGATCGAGTGGGTTGATGAGATCTTTGAACGGCACGTAGGTCAGATCGAGCTGGCCGCCCGCGCTCACCATGTGACCATCGAGGTTCTCTTCGACTAGCGCCCGGTAAGCACCGATGCCGAGCTGGCTGCCCAGCATGACGTCGAAAGCGTGGGGCGGCGCACAACGCGATTCGTACCCGAGTTGCACGCCGGTGATCTTTTTTCGACGGCCCGTTCGCGCATGGTAGCGCTCGCTCACCATCTGCCCCACCAGACTGCCCAGATTGATGCGGCCGAGCGAAAGATGGCCGTGCTCGTCGCGCGGCAGATTCTTCAAGAACGACTCGGGCAAGAGCTCGGACAGGCCTTCCGCCAGGACGACGGTGCCGTAGTGCTTTTCGCGGCGCTCGCGGGTGATGACCAGGTTGACGATCCGCTCCACCAGCGCGTCGACGTTGAGCTTGCGCTCGGATTTTACATTGCCCTGCTCGTCGGTCGTGTCTTCCACCAGCCCGAGGGCATCGTCGATGTCCTCTCGAGCGATGATGAGATTCGCTTCCCCGGCGATGCCGACCCCATAGGAGAGCCAGCCGGCTTTGCGCCCCATCGTTTCGACCATGAAGTAGCTTCCGGTGGCGAGCGCATCCGCACGTAGGTTTTGCAGCTCCTTGGCCATCACGTCGACGGCAGTGAAAAAACCGAAGGTAAAGTCGATACCCTTGTAGTCGTTGTCGATCGTCTTCGGCAGGTGGATTACGTGAAAGCGCCGCGCGTCTTTGGGCAGCTTCTGCTGGAACAGGTAGAGGAAGTTGGCGGTCTTCAACGTGTCGTCTCCACCAATGGAGATGAGCGCATCGACCTCGAGGTCGACCAGCGCGCTGTAGACGTTTCGTAGCCGGGCAGTCTTCTGGGGATCGTCGAGGTCGGCCTCCGTCTCGATTCCCTTGCCGGGGTTCGCGCGAGCCGTTCCGATGATGATCCCGCGACTGTTGCGCAGACCCCGCAGATCGCGTTCGGTGAAGGCGCGGTAGTGGGTGTCGGGCAACAGGCGATGGGTCACCGCGTGGTAGTCCTGCAGGTTCGAGTAGCCGTGGAAGAAGCCGACGACCTGACGATCGTCCTCGAGAAATGAGATGGCTGCCGACGAGATCACGGCGTTCGCCGCGGGGGCCGGGCCGCCCGAAAAAATGATGCCGACCCGGCGGATGTGGTCCCCCTTCTTCTGGTTGCCTGGATTGGTTGCCATGTGCGACGAATTACCTTCCTTTTACCGGCGACATTCGCACCTCGCTGTTTGCGGTGTCAACCACTTGATCGAAGCTGAAAGGAAAGTGGAAGCGGCGGCACGGCCGGGGCATCATGCGGCGCATGGCCAGCGAACATTACCTCGTTCTTTCTGCCCTGGGCCCGGATCGCCCCGGGCTGGTCGCCCAAGTGACCGATTATCTCACCCAGCGCGGCGTCAACGTCGAAGACAGCCGCATGGCCGTGCTCGGCGGCGAGTTCGGCGTGCTCATCTTGATGAGCGGACCGGAACCATCGATCTTGCGCGTTGCGGCAGAAACGGCGGGACTCGAGGCGGAGACGCATCTGGATGTCGTCGTCCGTCGGACCAAGAGCCCCGAAGAGCATCGTCGTGCATCGGTCAAACCCTGTGTCGTCACCGCCGACGCGCTCGACCACGAAGGTATCGTGCGAGCGGTCGCGCTCGCCATCTCGAGGATGGGCATCAACATCGTTTCGCTCGAGACGACCGCTTACAATGCACCGGTTACTGGCTCGCCTCTCTTTCGCCTCGAGGCACACATCGATTTGCCGCAGGGCGTCTCATTGTCCGAAGTACGACGGCAAATGGACGAGGTGGCAAGAGCCGAAAACCTGGATATCGACGTACGTTCGCTGGTATAGGCGTTTACCAGCCTATTTACGGCTCGTTTTATTGCTAACAGGTCCCCACTCGACCTGATATCGTCATAAAACGACGCATGCGCGTAGCGTCGCGGGTTCGATCTTGCTCATGATGGATTTCCATCAATTACCAAAAGGTCGTAGCGAGGTTGACGGGTGACATGCCGGCATCGCGATCCGACATTCTTTGTGACGCGGTGCAAGGCCGATTCGAGTCCGAGCTCGCTGCCGCGCTGCGTCGGCGGCTTCCCTCCGAGGCCAAGCTCGCTGGGGCCCTGCGTGCTTTGTGTCCCTTCAGCACCGCCATTCGCGACATGGCCAGCGA
>DASWDH010000546.1:0-5760 GCA_036395495.1 Polyangiaceae bacterium | reverse complement strand
CGTCGAAGTCCCGCTGCCTCGCTCCCGCGCCGTGGCCTACCTCGCGCAGTGGGACGAGCTCCCGCTCGATTGGTCGGTGCGTGACATCGTGGAGCTCGGCCGCGTTCCCCACGTCGCCTTCTTGCGCGGTCTGACCCGGATCGATTCGGAAGCCGTGCAGTACGCGATGGCGCAGATGGGGGTCCTTCGGTTGGCCGATCGCGCACTCTCGAGCCTTTCCGGCGGAGAGCGCCGGCGCGTCGCACTGGCCCGGGCTCTCGCCCAAGAACCGCGGGTGCTGCTCTTGGATGAGCCGACGATGCACCTCGATCCACGGCATCAGATTGACCTTTTTGCCACACTTCGGGCCGAAGCCGATCGTGGCGTGGCCGTCGTGACGGTCGTGCACGATCTCGCCTTCGGCGCATGTGCCGATCGTTGCCTGGTGCTCTCCGGGCGCACGATTCGCGCCGATGGACCACCGGCCGACGTACTATGCCCCGAGCTCCTGCGCGAAGTGTATGACGCGGATCTCGAGATCCTTCACACGTCCGAGGGACGGGTCGTCACGGCACCGAAGCTTTCGCAAACGATAAGGAGATGTGGCCATGGATGAACACGAGCGTCGGATCGTGCTGATTGGCGGGGGGACCCGTTCGGGGAAGAGCTCGTTCGCCGTCGAGCTCGGCCAGAGTTTCGGCGAGCGTCGTGCTTTCGTGGCGACAGCCAGGCCGACTGATGAGGAGATGAGAGCGCGCATCGACCGCCATCGCCGCGATCGGCAGGATACCTATACGACGTTCGAGGAAACTCTGGATCTGCCGACCGCGGTCCGTTCGCTCGTTGGCTACGAGGTCGTGGTGATCGACTGTCTGACGCTGTGGCTGTCGAATCTGCTCCTTCGCCGCGACTCCGCGGAAGCCATTCTCGAGCGGGTCGACGATCTGGTGCGCGTGCTGCAAGAGCGGCATTTTCATACCGTTCTGGTCACCAACGAAGTGGGCATGAGCGTCCATCCGGGGACCGCGCTCGGCCGCGCCTTCGTCGACATCTGCGGCTTCGCCCACCAGCGGCTCGCACGCGCAGCCGACGAAGTCTATCTCGCGATCCTGGGGACGGTCATCCGGATCCGATCGGGGCGCGACCGCGGCTTCATTCCTGCTTTCGCGCCCTCGGCCGAGCTCGGGGGGGGCTGAGCCATGCGCCCCAAGGCCATTCTCTCGTGGAGCAGCGGCAAGGACAGCGCTTGGGCACTCCATGTCTTGCAACAGCGAGCCGAGGTCGAGGTTGTCGGGCTTCTCACCACGATCAACGAAGCGTTCGACCGCGTCGCCATGCACGCCGTTCGCGCGGAGCTGCTCGAGGCACAAGCCGTCGCGCTCGGGATTCCGCTGTCGCGCATTCCGATTCCCTGGCCGTGCAGCAACGAAAAATACGAAGAGGCCATGTCGGGCGCCGTCGAGCGCGCCAGAGACGCCGGCGTCTCGATCATCGCTTTCGGCGATTTGTTCCTGGAAGACATCCGGCGTTACCGGATCGAAAAGCTCGCCGGGAGCGGCTTGACGCCGGTGTTTCCGATCTGGGGGCTTCCCACCGACATTCTCGCGCGGGACATGGTGGGAGGTGGTCTACGCGCCCGCCTCACTTGTATCGATCCGCAGAAACTCGCACCGAGCTTTGCGGGGCGCGAGTTCGACGGCGCGTTGCTGCGCGATTTACCCGCCTCCGTCGACCCCTGCGGCGAGCGGGGCGAATTTCACACCTTCGCTTACGACGGCCCGATGTTCGATCGGCCGGTACCGCTTCAGGCGGGCGAAATCGTCGAACGCGAGGGTTTCGTTTTCGCCGATTTTCTTCTGCCGGGCAGAGATCCTTCGTGACCGCGCTGGCGATCGTCTCGCTGCTCGCGAGCGGCACCGAGCTCGTCTGTGCTCTCGGGCTCGGCGACCAGCTCGTCGGCCGCTCGCACGAATGCGATCATCCTCCGTGGGTCAAGCGCCTCCCCGCGGTTAGCCGGCCGACGTTCGACATCACCGGTTCCAGCCGCGCAATCGACGAGCGCGTGCGTAAGCTTCTCTTCGCGGGCGAACGACTCTACGCCGTCGATGAAGCGCTGCTCCTCGAGCTCGCGCCGGATTTTCTGATCACGCAGACCCATTGCGAAGTCTGCGCGGTGAGCCCCGGGGATCTCGTCCATCGCCTACCGGCGACGTTGTCGCGCCGGCAGGTGGTCGCCCTGGGCGCCGGCACATTGGAAGACATTCTCGACGGCTTCATGGCGGTCGCCTCCGTGCTCGGCCGTCCTCACGAGGGGGCCGAGCTCGTCTCGACCCTTCGCGCTCGTGTTTCTCGAGTCGCCGCGACCACCCGTTCTTTGCCCCGTCCGACCGTGGTCTGTCTCGAGTGGCTCGACCCCGTGTTCGCGATGGGCAACTGGGGCCCGGAGCTCATCGAGCTCGCCGGCGGCACCCCCTTGCTCGGAAACCCGGGCGCCCATTCCACGACGACACCCTGGGAAGCGGTTCTCCAGGCGGACCCCGACGTCCTCGTCATTGCCCCATGCGGCTTTCCCATCGAGCGAACCCTCCACGAAATGCCTCTCTTCGCCGCCCGTCCCGATTTCCCCGAGATGAAGGCCACCCGCAGCGGCCGCGTCTTCGTCGCCGACGGCAATCTCCACTTCAACCGCTCAGGCCCCACCGTCTTCGAAACCCCCGAGCTACTCGCCGAGATGCTCCACCCCGCCGTTTTCGCCCCGCGCCACGAAGGCAAAGCGTGGCAGAGGTGGACGGCGCTCTCTCATTCCGTTTCTCAGTAATCGTCCGGTTCGTGCTGCGCGCTGACCCAGAGCTCCTCGAACTTGCCCCGCACGTACGGATCGAGCTCCTCACCGAGCTCACGCGGCAGCTTCCGGATTTCAATGAGCCGCTGCACGTCGGCAAGATCCTGCAAACGATGCGGAGCCGTCATGCCCGAAGCGAGCTTGAGCTCGATCAAGCGAGGCAGCGCGAGCACGCTGAGCTCACCCGCGGCGGCCCTCGCTTTCTTGGGATTGGGAAAGCGCACCGGTTTGGGTGCGCCGTCACCTGGAAAATCTCCTTCGATCAAAAAGTCGATTTTCACTTGGTGCGTCGTGTCCCGCACGGCCTTGCCACCGGGACGCAGGCTCACGTAACCACGTCCAATCCACGCGGCTTTGAAGCGCTCGAGTCCCTCGCGGCTGACCAATACGTCAACATCCTCGGTAGCACGAATCAATCCATGAGCGGCGAGCGACAGAGCGTCCGCGATGGCGTAATCAATGCCCAGCTCGTCCAGGTGTCGCGCGATCTCATGGGCCGCTTGCTGAATCGGCGATTGGTTCATGAAGTAAGCTCCAACCCGTTCGAGCGCCGCTTCGAGACGACTTCCCAGCTGCTCCGGAGAGTCCGGGATCATCCTGCAGGTTACCGCGCGCAGCTGTCATGCTCCACCTTGTAAGGCGCCCGTCGCTGGCGTCACGGACAAGCAAGCGGAACCTGCGTCGCGTTGGCGACCGCGTCGTTCTTCCAACACCAAAGGGTGCCGTCTGTCTTCACTGCGCAAATCGTACCAGCGAAGCCCAACGCTACCTGCGAGAAAGAACCCGGCAGCGACTTGGCATCCTGGCCGTCGACTGTGATTTCCGAACCCCAGCACCACAGAACGCCTTTATCGGTGAGTGCGCACGCGCGCTCTTCTCCGACGGACACGTCCACAAAGGCAACCTTGCCTGCGGAGCCCGCCACTTGTACTGGCTTTGCCGCCATCTTCGTCCCATCGCCGACAGCGCCATTATTGGCACCCCAGCACCATACGGTGTGATCATCTTTGATCGCGCAGTCGGTGTTTCCACCCTGAGATGAACCCCCATGACTGGAGAGACGAACAAAGACTCCGGGTGTATTTACCTTCACGGGAACGGCGCTCCAGCTCCAATCGACGCCGTTGCCCAGCACGCCACTGCCCCAGCACCAGAGGCTTCCATTCTCGGTTAGCGCGCAAACAGACGTTGAGTACATTCCTCGCGTAAGGCTGGTGACTGTACCACTAAGCGCAAGAGCGCCCTGCACGGGTGTGAGTCTGAGTGTGTCGTCCTTGGTCCCATCGCCGATTTGACCTTCGCGATTGGAGCCCCAACACCAAACCGTCTTATCGTCGTTTCGAAGTGCGCACGCACCCCAAGAATCCATTTGGACCTGATTGTAACGACCCATCAGGTGAGGAGGAACTGGCTTCGAACTCGAATCATTCGTTCCGTTTCCTAAATGCCCTCCTACGCACCAGACGAAACCGTCGTTCGTCACGAAGCACTTGTCCTCGGGGGAAAAGACAGCGACCTGAATGATCTGACCCATTCCCGTCCCCAGTTGCGTAGGAGGACCCAAACCGAGGTTGCACCACGCTGTCTTGTCGCTTCGCACAGCGCAGGTGTCGCCCATCGACACGATCGAGGAGATACATCCGCACCGACCCGCTGAGCATTTTTGGCCACTTGCACAAATGGCTCCGGTGCTTCCCATCCCCGCCCCACAACCTGGAGTTGCACCGCAATGCGATGTATCGGTGAGCGGGTCGATGCACGTCTGACCGCACCGCACATAGCCCGTTCGGCAAGCAAAGTCGCACGTATGATTCGTACAAGCAGGATCGGCGTTGACCGGAGCCGCGGTGCAGCTCACGCACGAGGGTCCACACCGGGTGGTATCATCGTCTTTGGCGCACAGCGCTGTTCCCGGGCATTGATGAAAGCCCGAGAGGCATTGAATCCCACACGTCTTGTTTTGACAGGTCGCATTTCCACCACCTGTCGGCATCGGACATTGTTTCGTGCAATCGCCGCAGTGATTCACATCCGAATCGAGGTTGACGCACGTCGAGCCGCACTGGGTCGGCGCGTTGCTAGAGCACGCGTTCCTGCATCCCTCTGGCGTGCAGAGCGGTGCGTTGGGGGGACAGCTCGTGCCGCATGGATTCGTGTTGGTGTCGGCCGAGGTCCCGGAATCAGACGAAGCCCCGGCGTCGGGGAAAGGCTTGCCCTCTTCGAAGCCGAGAATCCAACTGCATGCCGACGTGAGCACCATGCTCACGAACGTCGCGCCGATGCCGAGCTGCCAACGTACCATCACCAGATTCCATTCACAGTGACCGCGCCGGATCCGACGCCAGGCAATACGCCAGCCGAAACCCTGACCCGAGGTGCGCCGCCCGTTTCGGCGCGCGCCGATGGAGCGGTGACCCAGAGAACTGCGCCAGCCACGAAGGCGAGCGCACCACCGGTGACGAGCGCGGTAGCGACTCGTCCTTTTTGAAACGCATCGTCACGAGCGTCGAGGCCGGGCTGGCTGCAGAAATTGCCCTTACAGTACGGCGTGGAGTCGTTGTACGAGGCGTTCGCGCCGAAGGCGAAACCTGCGCCGACGCCGCCCGCTACGACCCCGGCACCTGCGACCACGAGGGCAGCCACGCGTTGACCGCGAAGCCCCGAAGGGCGCGCATCCAACGTCGATTCGGAACCCTGGTACGACGAACTGGCGCCCGGGCTGGCCGGCGAAGTTGAAGCGGGCGTTGCGCTCGGCGGTGTTTCCGCTTCGTCGAGTGGGGGCAAGATGACCGCCGTTGCGCGACCTGGCTCCGCCTTGACCCGCGCCGACCACGCCTTCTTCCCAGGGGCATGCGCCTCGATGACGTATTCGCCGGGATCGACGGGCACGGCGACCCCCCACAAGCTCGAGGGCAGACCGCTGCCGTTGCGTTTGACTT
>DASWDH010000545.1:0-11996 GCA_036395495.1 Polyangiaceae bacterium | reverse complement strand
ATCCGCTACTTCGACGCGGCCCGGCCAGGAGATCTCCATCACAAGACCCACCGCGCGCGACCGTCTCTACATCCACCTGGACTGCGCCGGCATGCGAAGGGCAGAGGCGCTGATCACTCCCTCGGAGGCCACCGGGGACGACCTGGTCCGGCATCTCGGAGTGGCTCCCGAGAAGATCTTCGTCGTCCACGACGGTCTCGAGGAGCGCGGCGAGGGCCGGCGTCCCCGCGCGAACGAGCGTTCGGATAGCCGCACGTCGACCCTCGCGCCGCCGCACGGCATCTGCCGCAAAGAGCCCGAGCGCCGCGATGGACATGGCACCTTCCGGTCGGGTGACGACCAGGAGAACCCCCCACAAGCCGAGCTGCCATCGACCGAGCTCGGCCCATCGCCAGGACCCCGGCGTCGTTCGGGTGACATCGGAGTCGGCCGGATCGGCGATCTTCATCGCCGATCGCAGGGCTCCGCCCCAAATCCCGAGGAAGAGAGCCACCTCCATTCCGCTGAAGAGCGACCAGTCGAGAGCTCCGATCGAGAAGAGCGCGGCCGGCGCCACGTATTTCGCCCACTGAGGCAGCGTCGAGAAGAGCCGCCTCGCAGCTAGCAGCAGCACAAAGATCGAAGTGCAGGCCACGATGCCGGCCCACACCATGAGGTTCGGTCCGCGGAAGCCCGCCGCGTAACCGACGGCCAAAACGAAAGGATAGAGCAGGCTCGTGTTGCCGCTCGAGTACCCATTTCCCGGCGACCACTGAAACGGATAACCGCGGGCGGTCGAGCGGGCGTAGTCGAAATGGATGAATACGTCATCCAGAGGCGCGGACCACTCGCCGCGCGTCTGAAACAGCATGTAGCCGTAGAAAGTACGCGCCACTGCGAGCGTGACCACAGCCGCAAAAAACAAGTAGAGCGCGCGGTCGACGGCTCGCACCGGTCTTGTTGTTGGGTTGGGCCACAGCCGTAGCGGCCGTGCCTTCGTAGCGTGGAGGTGAAGCGTCGCGGATGTAGGTGTGGGTTTCCGGGCGGCGGCCGGCTTTGAGGGCTCGTAGCCGACCTCGCCAGCTTCAGGCTTGAACGGATGTGACAGTGGTCGATCTTTTGATCAGTTACAAGCAGAAGTTCATACCAAAATAATGGGTTACGTTTCTGTCCCGAGCCGGCTACACAATAGTTCACACGGTCCTTTTGAGTAGAGAGTTTCAGCGGAAGATGCGTTGGTTCGTCGAGGTCGCATCCATTGGCCAAGCAGAAGCGTCGGAACAGTGGGTCGTCGAGGCTGCGCAGTGGCAGCCGGCGCTCCAAGCGGCGCGATCGCTCCGGGGCGAGGCAAGCGAGATGTCGGGGTTCTCGGTCGAGCTCCTCGAAGACGGGTTTCGCGCGATCGATCCTGCCACGTTCGTTCGCTACATCGTTCGACGTGCTCCCGACGGCACGCCGCTCTCCAGGCCCGAATCCAAGGCGAGCCATGGGCACGGCTTGAACGGGGGCAACGGAGGCCGCGTCTCCAGCAAACCTCCGTCGGACGGTCTGGTGAGCGCTCGGCCGGCTCCATCGGCCCCCGACGCTTCGATGTCCAAGGCTGACCGTATCGCTGCCATGCTCGATCTTGGCGCGGCGGGCGCTCGGCCCGCCCCTAAGCCGCCCACCGGACACATCGTTTCCACCAAGAGTTCCCCCGCTGCCAGCGCGGTCCAAGCTCCCCGTCCCGTGCATGCACCGCGGCCGGCGTCGCAGCCACCGCGGCCGGCGTCGCAACCTCCGGCAGCGCCGGGTTTCGCGCCGATACAGCCGGTTGAAGCGCGACCGCCTTCCCACGAGCCGCTGCCATTGGCCGAGCTTCTCTTCCAACGCGAGGAAGAGCCGACCACCGCGTCCCCGCTGACCTACCGAGAGGCGGCATGGGTCGTCGCCGAGGGGACGTCCGTCGACGCAGCGGTGCGGTTGCTGGTCGGGATGTTCGAGGGGGTACGTGCCGCGCTTGCGAACGCCAAGCCCGGCAAGCTCGTCAACATGGCCATCTTCGATCATCGCTTTCAGGGCAGGCCGGTGCGTCCGCCGCTGGCCACGCTGACCTGGAAAGATTGGAAGGACAAGGGCCAAGGACCGGACATCCGCCGTCGCGGCGAGCCCCCCGCCAGCTTGGCGCCAGGCATCGAGCCCCAGGGTGTCCCTGCGTCGCAAACGCCGACGGCTCCCGAGATCCCCGCTGCACCTCCACTGCCCACCATCGCGAGTGCTCCGCCGATCGTCGTCGCGCCGCCGCTCGCTGCCCCCTCCCCGGTGATCGCCGATCCCTTTCCTCCGGCAGCACCGCCGTCGCATGTGGCCCCGCCCGAACCGATCGTGGCACCGCCGATGGCCCCGCCGCAGGCCGCACCGCCCGTGCACGCGCCGGCAGCCGCCAAGCCCCCCGTCGCCTCGCAAGCACCGGAAATGGTCGTCGAGTTGTCCGCTTCCGAGGTGCCGCCGGCGCCTGCCCCTCAGCCCGTTGCCGCTCCGCCACCGCGCGTACCATCGAGCCCGCGCATCCGCCTGTCCGGCGTCGAGCTCATCACCGATCTCTTCGAGGCGATGCACGACCTCCATTTTCTCCACGACGCGCTCGAGGGGGCCGACTTCGTGCTGGCGCTCATCATGGACAAACTTCCCAGCCTGGTCGGGCTCGTGCATTTCTACGACATCAACGCACGCGAGTTCGTCGTCGTGCGGGCAGTCGGGCCCGGGGCCAGCAAAGTCCTACAAATCAGGACCAACGAAAAAGACGCCCTCATCGCCGAGGCGATGCACAAGCGGCGCGCCGTCGTCATCGAGAACGCCACCGACGATCCGCGCGCGCACAACGGACGCTGGGCGCTCATCGAAACGTCGTGCCATTCGCTCGTGTGCGCGCCCGTCGAGCAGGGTGGACGCTTTCTCGGTTTACTCGAGGTGGCCAATCCTCGCAACGGCGGACCTTTCCAAGAGGGCGATGGGCATGCGCTCACCTACATTGGTGAACAGTTCGCCGAATTTCTCGCGACGCGCGGACTCGTGCTCGGCGATCGAGGCAGCCGGCCTGATTGATTGACCCGCCGCGCCCCTGAAAGGACGCTAGCGGAGCCGACCTCGCGGCTGTAAGGCTTAGGTCGTGGTCGATAGATTAGGCGGCGACGGATATCGGAAGACCGAACGGCATTTCATCTTCCTGTGGGTGCCGGCCATCGTCGTGGGGGTCCTCGTTTTGGGCGGGGTCACCTTTCGCACGACGTTTCAAATCGAACGACTCCGCCAGCAATCGGTGGTCGAAGCCACCCTCTCGCTCGCGAACGAGAAGGTCGACCGGCTCGACAAGCGCATCGTGGAGGAAGACAACGTCGTCTTGGCGGTGGCGGACGTCGCGGCGCTCTCCTCCATCCCCCGGCGCTGGCTGCCCACGGCGGCGCGCGAAACTCCGACCGTTCGTGCCATTTTGATTCTCGATCCCCAGGGCCCGTCGCACGACGTGCTCGCCTTTGCTTCGCGCGCGGGCGGCGGACCTGAAGACGACTCGTTTCGGCGACTATTGGTCGAGCGCATCTATCCGGACCTGCTTCTCGCCGAGCCCTACGACGAACTTCGCCATCTCCACAAGGTCTATGGGGGGCAGAGCTATCTCATCAGCTACGCGCTGCGGACCAATGCGCCGCATCCGTATCTGGTCGTCGCCTGGCACGACGTCCCGCGCATCGTTCACGAGATCTTGCCGCGCCTTTTTCAAGATGCCGCGGGAGCTTCGCGGGTGAACGTGATCGACGAAGACGGCCGGGTCGTCTTCGGTCCTCCCCTGCGCGGTGGTGATTTCACGGTAGGGCGGCCGTTTCCGACGACGCTCTACAACTGGCGCCTGCAAGTGACGCTGACCTCGGCGCAGGAGCTCGGCGCGAGGGTCGAGCGGCGGCGGCTTCTCGAGATGCTGATGGTAGGTCTGTCGTGCGCCGTCGTCGTGGCAGGCATGGCGGTGGTCATCGTCGCGGCCGAGCGCGAAAGGCGCTTGTCCGCACTGAAGAGCGACTTCGTCGCCAACGTCTCCCACGAGCTCAAGACGCCGCTATCGCTCGTTCGCATGTTCGGTGAGCTCTTGTTGAGTGAGCGGGTGGCCAGCGACGACAAGCGGCGCGAATACTTGCAGATCATCGTGACGGAGAGCGAGCGGCTCACGGCGCTCATCGAAAACGTGCTCGATTTTGCCAAATTCGAGCGGGGAAAATCGGCGTTCGAATTTCACGAGGGCAACGTCGGACAAGCGGTCGCGCGCGCCGTCGACGTCTATCGCCATCGCGCCGAACGGGAGGGCGTGGAGGTCGAGCTGTCCATCGATCCGCGCCTACCCACCGCCATGTTCGACGAGCGGGCGCTCGAGCTTTTGCTGATGAACCTGCTCGACAACGCGCTCAAGTACGCCAAAGACGGCAGGCACGTGACCGTCGAGGTCAGCGCGGGGCGCAGCGATCTCGAGATCCGCGTGAGCGACCAGGGGCCGGGCATTCCCCAAAGCGATCGGCGCCGGATCTTCGAGCGTTTCGTGCGCGGGTCGGCGGGGGGTGAGAAGCAGGTGAGGGGCAGCGGCATCGGTCTCGCGCTCGTCAAGCACATCGCCGAAAGTCATGGTGGACGTGCCTGGGTCGAATCCGAGCTGGGACACGGCAGCACGTTCATCGTGACGATTCCCCTGCACAAGCCTTCCGTGGAGCAGGCCGCGATGCGCAGCGATCCCGTGGCTCCGTGAACGAGACACGGTCGGCCGTTGCGGCGTCCGACGCTAATGCCCCTCCTCGAGCGGCTCGAGGTCCTCTTCGGCTTTCGGATGGGCCACCGGCTCGGGCGCGGGGGGGAGCGGGATTGCATCGAGGAGTGTGTCGAGCGCGGCGCGCTGCTCGTCGAACGCAGGACGTTCCTGCTTGGGCAGTACGCGATCACTGTCGAGCTTCAGGCGCATGGGGTCGATGAAGACGCCGTTCTTTTTCGCACTGAAGTGTAGGTGGGGGCCTGTCGAACGGCCGGTCGATCCGACGTAGCCGACGAGCTGCCGGGTATCGACCGCCTGACCTTGCGCCAGGTGGGGGGCAAATCGAGAAAGGTGAGCGTAGCCGGTGATGATGCCGTTCGGGTGCCGGATCGTGACCAGATTGCCGCTCGCGCCGCTGTCGCCGATCCACTCGACCTTTCCAGCGCACGCGGCGTAGACGGGGGTGCCGGGCGGCGCCACGAAATCCACTCCATTGTGAGGCATGATGACGTGCAAGATGGGGTGCATTCGCCGCAGATTGAAACCTGACGAGATGCGCGCGAGCGGAATGGGACGGCGAAATCCACCCTTGTCGGGCTGGTGACCGCGACCGTCGAAGTAACCTTGGGTTTTTTCGCCATGAAACCGATACACCCGCAAGCCGGACGCGTTCGAAGTGGACGGCAGGTATTCGACCGCCAAGACGTCCAGGTAGCGCGCGAAGCTACCGAGCGCTGTTTCGTAATCCGCCACGACGCGAAGCCGCGAGCCCCCGTGCAGGCTCGACAGTTGGGTCCTGCCTTCCAGCACATCGTCGAGTAGATCCACGAGGCTCGCTTCGAAACCGGCCGCTTGCAAGGAAGTGCCGAGGTCGTCACTGACGACGACAGCGGCGGCGGCGCGCTTCTTTTCGACGTGCAAATCGAGCCGCTCGCCCACGAGCGAGCCATCGGGTTTCTCGCGAGCTTGGTAGACCTCGGTTGGGCCGGCTTGGTACTCGAACGCGCGCACCCGCTTCGCAGGCATCTCGAGCGCCACCAGGAAAGAATCGTGACGCTTCGGCTTGTCGAAATGACGAACGCCGTTGAACGACGCGATCAACCGGTACACCTGGGCTCTCGGTACGCCGCTTTCGTTCAGCGAGTCGATGAACGAGCGCCGATCGATCGTGCCTTCCACCAGCTTGATCTCGGGCGCGACCCCGAGCTGGCTCACCCTCCATGGCCCGGGAATCGGCTGAGCCGCTGGTATCGCGGGAACGACCGGAGCGGGCGCTGCTGCGGGGGGTGTGTCGTTGGGAGCGGGCTTGGATGACGAGGCGGCGGAGCCGGCGGGCCCCTCAGGAGATGGTTGTACGGCTGACGAGCGCTGGCTTCGGTCGGTGCCAATCAAGACGGCGAACGTCGCAGCGATCAGCCCGAGGCCGCCCAACGCGCCGTAGATGGCGGCGCGCGCCGGCGCCGGCGCGCGCGGCGGGCGTGGATCGACGCGGAGAGCGTCGCCGGGCTCACGCCGGTCAAGCACGACATCGATGACCGGAATCGATTCGATGCGCGCTCGCGGCTCGCTGCTCAGGGGCGCGTCGGGCTCGCCGCCAGCGGGATCGCTCCCGTCGCAGTCGACCGGCGATCCGCCGACGGAGGTGGGGCCGTCTTGTCTCTCTGGACGCTCGGTCTGCTGCGAGCCGTCCGGGTCACCCGGGTACGCCACGATGGGGTAGGGCGTACCACGCTCCGAAACGCGCTAGCAAGCTCCCCACGCGAACGGTCCCCGAGAAGTCGCGGGAAAATGCGATTGGCGTTATGGTAGCCAGCTATGGACGAGCGCATCAAAGAGCTCTTGGCTCGCGGCCGTCAACATTTCCAAAAGCGCGAGTTCGACAAGGCCGACTACGTACTGCGGGAGGTGATCGAGCAGAGCGACGGCTTCGCCGACGTGTTCGACATGTTGGGAATCATCGCACATTCGCGAGGCGACCTTCACGCCGCGGCACGCTATTTCGAACGCGCCGTGACCCTCAATCCGAGCTACACGGAAGCGCTCCTCAACCTCGCCGTCACCTACAACGACCTTGGCCGATACGATGCTGCCCGCGACATTCACTCCAAAGTTCGCAAGCTCGGCAACGCGGGACCGGTCCAGATCGACCCCTTTGCTCGGGGCAAGATCGCCAACATGCACGCCGATCTCGGCCAAGCGTACGCCGATTGCGGCATCGTTTACGAGGCGATCGAGCAGTATCTCAAGGCCGTGCGGCTCTGCCCGTCGTTCGCCGATCTTCGGACGCGCCTGGGTACGCTTTATCGCGACGTCGGCGATCTGTTGCATGCGCGAGAGCAGTACGAGGCGGCGAAAGCCTCGAATCCCCAATTCGTCCAGGCCCGCGTGCTGCTCGGCGTGACGCTGTTCTCGCTCGGGGACTCGGCGGCCGCCCTGCATGAGTGGCGCGACGCGCTGGCCATCGACCCGGAGAACAAGAGCGCCCAGATGTACGTACGCATGCTCGAGATGCAGGTTCCCGCCGGTCAAGAAGCCAAGAAGTCAACCTGACGCTACGCGCTGAGCTCGAGCGCCTCGAGTGACATCTCCTGATGGGTGGCATCCCGGAGGGGGCTCGTCGCCGCGCCGAACACTCGTTCGAAGATAGGTAGGCTCCGGCGCGCGACCTCGGTGAGCGCCGGTTCTTGCCCTGTCAGCGCAGCCACCGAGGTGACTCCGAGATCGGCAATGCCGCACGGCACGATGAGATCGAATCCCGACAGATCAGGCGCGACGTTCAGGGCGAAGCCATGCATCGTGACCCAACGGGAAATCCGGACGCCGATCGCGCCGATCTTGGCCGGATCGCGGGTCTCACTTTCGCCGGGCCACTCGCCGGGCGAGGCTCGATCCACCCAGGTGCCGATCTTACCCGAGAGTCGTCCCGCGCCGATTCCGTACAGACGCACGATTTCTTCCATCACCCGCGCGAGGTCGCTCACATAGCGGCGCACGTCGCACCGATCCGGCTTCAAATCGAGAATCGGATAGGCGACCAGTTGCCCAGGGCCGTGATAGGTCACGTCGCCACCGCGACCCGTTTCGGCGAACTCGACCCCGCGCGCCCGGCGCGCGGCCTCGGGCAGGAGAACGTGCTCGTGCTTGGCGGCACGTCCGAGCGTGACCACCGGTTCGTGCTCGAGCAGGAGCAGCGTGTCCCCGACCCGATCGTTTTGGCGTGCGTCGACCAGGCTCTGCATGAAACGGTGCACCGGTTCGTAGCGTCTTCGCCCCAGCCAAATCGCCGTCAGGGGCCGTCCGCCGGATTGCCCGTCCATCGCGCGCGTCGCTATTCCGGAACTGGATCGCCGCGGTCGCGGCGCGCATCGCGGAAATCCTCGATACCCGCATTGAACTCCCCGGCGACATGCGGATCGAACTGCGAGCTCGCACAGCGCTCGATCTCCGCCGTCGCGATCTCGTGCGGCAGCGCCCTGCGGTAGGCACGGTCGCTGGTCATCGCATCGTAGGTGTCGGCGACGGCGATGATGCGCGCCATGATCGGAACGTCGTTGCCTTTGAGGCCGAGCGGGTAGCCGCGCCCGTCCCACCGCTCGTGATGGAGGTGCACGCCCGGAATGAGAGGATGCAGAAACTTGATGGGATCGAGAATGTCGCGCCCGTAGCCGGGATGCTTCTTGAAAATGTCGTACTCCTGGGGAGCAAGCTTGCCGGGCTTGTTGAGGTTGAGCACACATCCGATTTTGCCGATGTCGTGCATGAGCGCGCTCTGCCGCACGATCTCGATGTCCTCCGGCGAGAACCCCAGCCGCATGGCGAGAAAAGTGGCGTACATCGCCACGCGATCGGAGTGGCCCGCGGTGTAACGGTCCATTTTGTCGATGGCTTTGGCCAGCCCCTCGATCGTCTGCTGAAACGTGGCGCGTAGATCTTCGTAGAGCCGGGCGTTCTCGATGGCCGCCGCCGCACGCGAGCCGATGATGCTGAGGAGCTTGCGCTGTCCCTCGTCGAACCTCTTGCCGGCGGTGACCGAAGCCACCACGATCCAGCCGAAGAGACGCTGCTTCATGCGCAGCGGCACGCCCATGAAGGACTGCAGAGCCGGTTCCACGGCGTCTTCGAAAAAGCGAAGCCCTTTCGTACCCTGCTCGACCAACGTGGGGTCCTGCGCGAAGTGGCTCACCAGGGTTTCCGGGTTCAGTTTCGAGATCTTGACCTCGCCGCGAAGCGCGGAGCTCGCGATGTGCTGCCGCTCGAAGAAGCTCCCCTCGCCGTCTTCGAGCCAGGTCGTAACCAGATCGGCGTGAAGCTCGGTGAGCGCGCTGTCTGCGACCGTGCTCAGCACTTCTTCGAGCGACAGACTCGCCGCGATCGCCTCGCTGACCTTGTAAAGCCCGAGCGCCTCCTTGAGACGCAGGTTTTCCGCCGAGAGGCGCTGCTTCTCGAGGCCGCGCTGCACGATCATCGTGACCTCTTCCACCTTGAATGGCTTCAAGATGTAGTCGTAGGCCCCGCGCTTCATCGCGTCGATCGCCGTCTCCACGGTGCCGAACCCGGTCATGATGACCGTCAACGCGTTGGGAGCGACCTTGTTGATCGCTTCGAGCAGCTCCATGCCGCCCATTTTCGGCATCTTCAGATCGCTGATGACGAGGTCGTAGTGCGAACGACCGAGCTCGGCCAATGCACTCGATCCATCCTCTGCCGTGCGGACGAGATAGCCTTCCATGCCGAGGAACTCGGCGAGAATCTCGCGAATGAACTTTTCATCGTCGACGACGAGTACGCGCGGCCGTTCCTCCGGGGACATCGAATGCGTCATATCAGGTTTATTACTCGGCGCTGCCTTCGGCTCGCCCGCGGTACTGGCTCAACGGTCGCGATGTGCGCGCGGAGTTGTCCGCACGCTCGATTCCACTGAGCCTAGCATCACTCGTTTGTCGACATCGAGGGCAACCAGCTTAAACCGCCGCAAAACCGCCCCGAGCTCGCCCGGCAGGGCGGACTCGACCACAACGCGTTCGCCGGTTCGTAGGTGGGCGAACTCGAGCCTTGCGCAATGCAGAAAAAGCCGGTCGAGCGTGTACTTTTCTTCGAAGTGACGGTTCGTGGGCGCGTGACCAAAACGGCGATCGCCTACGACGGGGTGGCCTATCTTGGCAAGGTCGGCTCGGAGGTGGGCCGTCGACCCGCCGTCGACCGCGATCGAGAGGAGGGAGTGTCCGCCGGCTCGCTCGATTCGGCGGTAGCGCGTCCGGCCCCGGATTGAGCCTTGTTCAGCGGTCGCGCCTCGCACGAGCGCGCAATAAAGTTGCCGAGCGCGGAACCCTGCCACCCTGACGGCCGTCTTGGCCCAGATCGCGACGCCGCTCGCCCCGTTGGAAACCGACCAAACCAGCTGCCCGGCGTCGCGCGGCGCCGTCGCGTGAGCCGGTGTTTCGACGACGTAGAAGTCGTCATCGTCGTAAAGAATGCGCGGCGAAGGGGCAAGCGCAGGCTCGAGAAACGCTACGATTTCGACCTGATCGCTCAGTGGGATCATGTCGATGGGAAAAAGATGTGACGCGGCATAGCCGAGCCGAACGAAGTCGTCGAGGTCACGGGCGAGCGTGTCGGGATCACAGGAAACGTAGGCAATGACCCGAGGATTCAGGGTGGCGACCGCCTGCCTGACGCGAGGTGCCATTCCCCGGCGCGGCGGATTCGTAATGACGGCGTCGAAGCTCGCCCGTTCCATCGCGAGCTCGCGCGCTACCTGGCCCGCGTCGCCCGTGCGCACGACGAACCGATCGCAGGCTTGCTCGCGGGCGGCTCGCTCCGCCGCGAGAGCGGCCGGTGCAAACGACTCCACGAGCGTGACGAACGCGCCCCGCACCGCCAGACCGAGCGACAGGGCGCCCGAACCACCGTAGAGGTCGAGCACGTGTGGGCTCGACGAACCGCCCATCGCGGCGAGGCGGGTCGCGATCATATTCTCGATCTGCGCCGCCTGTCCCCGGTGGGCCTGCACGAAGGAACCGTACGTCGCGAGGTGGTAGGCTTCGCCGAGCCGGTCGCGACGGCAGGATTCGCCCCACACCACTTGGGTCGTGCGTCCGAGCACCTGCGGTGAGTGCGGCTCGCGGTAGTTCACGGCGACACCGAAGACCGAATCCGACGCGTCACGCACTGCCTCTGCAGCGGCACGCAGCGCCGAAGGGCTGCTCGCCCGTTCGGACCGCAACACCAAGGTGACCATGATGCCGGGTTCGTCGTCGATCACCTCGCGCAGGTCGAACGCCGAAAGACTTCCACCGAGGCCTTCCGGCACCAGACAATCGGCCGCGGCTGCAGGGGGGGCTTGAATCAATTGCCGGAGGCGAGAGGTCAAACGAAGCAGCGCTGGGCTGAGAACGCGGCATCCGGGAATGTCCACCACCGAGTGGTCGTCGCCGGCGAATAGGCCGAGGACCGCGCGCGGGTCGCCCGAAGGCTCTCGGTCAACACCGACCATCAGCTTGGCGCGCGTACGGTAGCCCACCCGCGGTTCGGCTGGCGCGACCGCGTCGATGGTGACGCCGCGGAGAGTGTCGTAGGGCGCGGTCGCTTGGGAGACCCGCTGACGTTTCGCTGCGAGCTGGTCGGGATAGCTCAATGCGATGAGCGGACAACCGGCGCACCGACCGGCGTGCTCGCAGGCGACGGTTTCCGGCTGGAGTTGCGGCATGCGTGCCACGATCGCGGCCATCGAGGCGGCGCTACACGTCGGAAGGGGCTAAAAGCCCGCCGAGGCGACGCTCCTTGGCGGCAGGATCATGGCTGCGGAGGAACATCAGATTATAACCATTGACGAGCCCGTGGGCGGCCACCGGCCCGATGAGTGAGCCGGTGAGGACGAAAATCGAGCCCAGACAGAGACCGACCAAACTGGCCCAGGTAATCCAAACCCAACGGCTTCGACCGCTGACTTGGTGGGCCAGGCCGAATAGGATCGCCTGGGGTACGACTCCCAAGAGCGGGGTGAGAAATCCCCGAAAGAAGAGTTCTTCGCCGAGGCTCGAGAGCACGGCGATGATGACGACGCTCGGCACCGTGAGGTTCTTGGCGACGGGTCGCAGATCGGAGTGAAGTTTTTGGGCCCACGCCCATCGCCCGACCGCAATACGGGTGGACGTCACCAAAAAGACCGCCAAGGCCAGGCCAAGTAGAAGGCTCGTGCCGATTCGGACCGACGGGTCCAACGTCAACCAGGGTTCCGGGTGCGAGAGCGGGC
>DASWDH010000544.1:0-4509 GCA_036395495.1 Polyangiaceae bacterium | reverse complement strand
GCGATTGCTCCACCGGCGGCGACCATCGGTCCATTCCTTCACCTCGTGAATGGACCAGATCATGGCTCAGCCCTCCTGTCGATCCCCTTACGTAAGTGATCGAGTTCATTTGGCTATCAACTTGATCGGTGCTCTAGCGGGCTGGTCGGATTGGCCGCAGCCTGTTCTCGCAAGAGCTTTCTCGTCGCACGACTGAATGCACCGATCGACACCGGACGTCCGCCGATCTCACCCCATCCCCAGTGGTCGAGCACAGCGCCGCCCGGGAGAATTCCGCTTCGGAGGCCAAGCTCCGCAAACGCCCAGGGACTGTGCGGATCGATTGGGGATGCCCTCGGCACAGGTCGCTTCGGAATGGTCAAGCGGTCCCCGTTTCTGCTCTTCGATTCGGCGGCAATTCCAGGGACATGACGACGACCTCCTATTTGACCCCTAGTTCTTCTCCTTGGCCGCCGCGGCGTTCGCGGCTGCGGCGGCAGCCGCAGCGTCGGTCGAGGTCTTGGGCGAGCTGTCCGCCTGAGCGGTAGCGGCCCCCTGCTCGGCCTCGACGCCAAGCCGGATGAAGTTCGCCAACATGACCTGCTGCTCCTGAGTCAGTACGGGAAAAATGGTTTCGGATTGTTCTTTCGTGATGGAGTCGAGCACCCGTTCGGCGATCTGTTGGCGAATGTTGCGGTGGCCAGCACTGCCTTTGGGAAAGAAGTGTGCGACGCCCGCTTCGCCGAGGGCGCCGAGGATCCGCCCGGCGACTTTCGTTTTCTCGATGTCCCCCTCCTTGTCGGCGTACCGGGTGCGAAGCTCGTCCTCCATCTCCCACTGCTTGTCGATGCGTTCTCGAAGCTCCTCATTTTCTTTTCGGAGCCGCGCGTTCTCGGCGTCTTTCTCCATCCTGACGGCCGCAACCTCCTCGGCTCGTTCCCTTCGAGCCTGTCCAAGCGAGTCGAGCAAGTCCTTGTTCTGCCCCATCAGCATGGCGACCATCTGTTTCGAGTGCTCCTGGCCCTCCGCGATCCCTTTCAGTGCGAGCACCGTGAACGATTTGTGGCTCCTGTGCGCCGCCGTGACGCTTTCCGTCACCTCGTAGGGCAATGCCAGGCCGCCCCCTGGGCCGATGACCTGCGCAAGCGCCGCCTGGTCGACACGGTAAGGCAAGTGATCGATGAAGCGCCCCCCGGCATCTAGGGCGCGCATTTCACAACGCCGGCAGTTCGCGTCGCGGATCGTCGCCTCGATCCGCTCGGCGAGGTCTTCGAGGTCGGTCTTCTCGGTCACATCGAACGTCCAGCTCTCGGTTCTACCGCTGCGGACGACGACGACGCGCGCGAGGGGACCTGGCTCGCGCGCCTGACGCATCTGGTCGAGCCATTCTTCGATTCGAGCATTCATGAGGGCACCTACTACTTTCCGAAATGTGATCGGATGGGCCGCGCAATCGCGGCCAGTAACGCTTTCGAAATGGATCGCGCAGCCGGCGGCTGACACGAGGCTGCGCTTGGAGCGGACGGGCAGTTGCCATGATCTCATCATGGGTCGGCCGTCTCCCTCGGTCGGCCTGAAAGATCCGGCGATGGGGATCTCTCAGGCCGTCGGTATTTCGATGATCCTGAAGTCTTCGTCGCGATGGTCGAGGAGGCGCTGCCGGACCCGGTCCACCGGAAGGCTGCGTTTCTTGGTCTTGCGATGGCGGGCGTGCGGTCTTTCTTGGCGGTCACCCTCGTCGATGATGAGATTGGCAATTTCCGAAGCGTCGAAGCCGGCTGCGTCAAGGTGTTGGGTCGCCGAAATCAGAAGGTGATCCGGGGCCTTGGTTCGCGCATCATGGCTTCCCGGCCAGAGCGCAAGCTCGCGCAGCTTGGCGGCGAATGCTCGGAGCGAGGGACCCTGGCTCAGCGCAGCGGCTCCGAGTCCGGTGCCGAGCGACAGCCCTTCGGCAACGAGCTGGGGCAATTCGAACAGCACCCTGCCGTCCTTGAAGGGTCGGTATCGGTAATGGCCATCTTCGTCCTTGCGACGGTGCTCTTGGAGGGCGCGCTGGATCGGTTCGAGCGCCTCGGCGTAGAGGCGCGGCAGCCGATCGAGCGCGGTGGCGATTTGCTCGGTGTCGGTAGCGAGTGTGTCGAGTAGCTCCAACGCCGGCCCTGCTTGGCCGTACGTGAGCAATTCCAAGATCACGGCGGAGACCGCCGCCGATTTGCACGGATTCGCGAGACACGGCTTCGGGTGGCCCGCGACCATGTGCCTATCCCAGTGCTCCGCGGCGGCTGCGTGGGGACCATCTTGCGGTTTGGCCTCGCCCCTTTCGACCAGCCAAGCTCGAAGCTTCGCCAACGTCTCCGCGATTTTCAGATCCGTCAGCGTCCTTCGACCTCGCATCCCCGAAAGGGTAGCTCCGCCGAACGTCCCAGCAACGTCTCCCTGCTCATCGGCGCGCGACGAGCGACCCGCCGTGGGGATCGTTGTGCGTCGCTCGAACGACCGTGCGCTGCTTACTTTTGTGGATCCTCCGAATCGGCGCGTTCGAAGCCTCCGCCATGTCGAGCGACGCTGAGCGCGGAGAGCCCACGGTTATCTTCCTCGAGCGTTTGCAGCAGGATCTCCGGTGTCAGCTTGTCCACTTCGCAAATGATGGCCATTCGTTCGACCAACGCCGCAGGCAATTGCATCGCCCCCGAGTCCTCGATGAAAGCGCGGTAAAGCGGCTGAACCACATCGAACGGCTGCTCCAGCGCGATCACCACGTCGACGACGCTCTTGCCGTCCCGAAAAAGACGACATGCCTGTGCAGCGAGCTTTCCGGGCGTCAGTTCGGCCGCGGGCGTCTTCATTCTCTCCGTTTCCCGAACCTTGGAAGCAAGCGCTTCGACTTCGGTGGGATCAAACCGCCAAATGCCATCGACGTCGCGCTGAGGGTGCAAGGCTTTTCCTTCGTAGAACCGTACGGCGCCGACCGACTTGCCAAGTTGGCGAGCCACGACGGCGCGCGTCAGTCCTTCTCCGAACTGCCGCATGTCTGCGGGCGCCGTTTCCGTTCGTTTTGGGAGCCCCGACCGCACTGATCGATGCTTATTTTTAGCGCTTTTTTTCACGTTCATCTTCCGTTGCTGGCGCCTATCGCGAGGCCTGCTGCATAGGGTCCAACACCCGTATGATGCGGGGTCTATAGCATGTCGTTCACATAGAGTCACATGGAGGCACGGCAACAGGACTATCCGCCAAACACCGCCGTGTAGGTGCTCTTCGCGCTGGAGGCCGAGCAACGTGCGCGTCGACGGGCTTTTCGGGCGCGACCGCGGGGCGTTTTCTCCCGCGTGCACCGAGAGCATGCGCATTCAAAACGGCCGATCAACGCTGGTACGCCGGCGCATTCGACGGCATTTGTCCAGGCGAGGACATGGGCACATGTCCCTTCGATGTCACTCGGTGATCAGAACCGCAGCCATTTTCTCGGCCGATCGCGCATCGAATTGCGGGATCGCGACGGCACCAACGAATACGTAGGCAAAAAAATGATCGCGAGCGCCTCGCGGCGGTGAAATGCGAGCTCGACGCGGCCAGAATCGCGCTTCACGCGGGCCCCCGAGACGCGCATTTTACCGCCTGTTACTCGAAAGATCCGCTTCATCGCCCGTCGAAACGCGAGCGGTCAAGCGCCTGGCGCGACTTGGCACGATCGTGCCCCTTCGAATCGCGGCTGAACGAGGGCGCAACGAGGGCGCATGTCCTGCGTCATCCGAAAAACCATGGGCCTACGAACAGATGCGGGTGCGCCTGGATTCGCCGCGTCAAGGCTCACCCGCTGCGCCATGACCCATTGAAGCGATTGAATCTACCGCCGGGACGAACGGCTCGCGCATGGCGACGATGTGCGATGACCCTCGTCGCCTTCGAAGCGCGGTTCGGGTTCACGATGTGCGTGAAAAGCGCCCCGTATATCTTCCGGCCTCTGGAATGCGCGAAGCGAGATGCACCATGAAGTACGCACACGACGCCGCTCTCGTCCGAAAGTACGAAGGCTCGTTCGAGCGATTTTGGTTTCAGCTTTGCGTCGATGGCGACTTGCACGCTTTTCGCGAAACTCCCCTGCCCTTCGCCACCGCCCGGCTACCCCTTTGCGGCAAGCTCGTCGACGTCGATCCGAGCTGGGAGGGAGACGCGCACGCAAACGCCGACAACCCCGCGCGCCAGCCCCGCCATGGCGGACCGCCGAACTGAGTGTCGCGACCACAACGAGCCGCGAAGCGCCTGTTGTGGCGCTTAACGCACATCGCGGACTGTCGACGCGACGAAGTCGCTGCGTGAGTCGTGCCGCTCGTACGGGAGAACATTGCTCCGCGTAGGAATCGCTCGGCATGAGGCGTTGCTCGGCGTGATACGTGCGGTCATCGCCGAGGGCCCTTGCTTGACTGCCCGTTGAATGAGTCCCACGCTTCTCCGTTGGTTCGAATCCCGAATGTCAGGCCCATCGACCAAGCCGCCGCCAGCCGATCCGGACACGCCGATCTTGGCGCG
>DASWDH010000543.1:0-22389 GCA_036395495.1 Polyangiaceae bacterium | reverse complement strand
CGAACGAGTACGCGCGCGGATGGTGTTTGCTCACATCCGGCAACGACGGGAACACGCCGGTGTCCTTGATGGAGCTCGGCAGCTGGGCAATCATCGGATTGCAGACCAGCGCGCCGGCGGGCATGCAACCGGCGGTGGAATCGCCGCCGCCCGCATCGGGTGTGCTGCCTCCGCCGGAACCGCCGGTGGTCCCACCGGTTCCCGTTCCTGTTCCCGATGCGCCGCCGGTGGCGCCGCCACTACCCGACTGTCCTGCGCGGCCCGCCGGAGCGGCGCCGTCATCCATGGGGCCGCAAGCTGCGAGAGCAAGCGCCCCAAGAGCAACTACCAGCGACCTTCTCATCGTTGCAGCTCCAGGACGCCGGGTTAGTTGGCGTCGATGCGGAACACCTGCCCGCCGAGGTAGGTCATGTAAAGCTCGCCGGCCGCGTCGATGCCGAACCCGCTGAGGGTGTTAGTACCCGAAAGAGGCATCTGCTGCGCCCGCTGTCCGCTCGGGGCCTTGATCGTGTACACCGACCCGTTCAAGTGACCGAAGAAATACACGCCGCAGGCACCGGCCATCCGCGGATTGCTTCCTCGATACACGCGACCGCCGATGCCGGCGCCCATGTCCGAGCCGAGCGTGGAGATGGTGCCCATCGGGTTGCGATTGTCGAGCGTGCCGGGCGCCCATCCCCAGTTCTTGCCCTGGGCCGAGCCAGCCGCGGTATAGAAGAACTTCTCCGAGGCTCCACCGCCGTTGCCGACATCTCCGATGTAGACGTCCCAGTTGGCCGGATCGAACGACCAGCGCCAGGGATTGCGCAGCCCGAATTCGAAGGTCTTGGACGACAGGTCCGTCATATTGATGCGCTTGATTCGGCCGTAGTCGCCTTCTGGCATCTGCGCGCAGCTCGGCCCGCAGTCCGCGTTGTTGTCGCCGATGGAGAAGTAGAGAGCTTTGTCCTGCCCGAAGAAAATGGCGCCGCCGTTGTGGTACTGGTGCGAGTGGGCGTGCTTGAAGATGTTGCGCACGAACGTCGCATGGGTGGCGTCGGTCAGCTTGAATTCGTCGATGGTGCTCTGACCCTGCGGCGTAGCGGCCGAATAGAAAAGGTAGAAGAGGCGGTCGCTCGCGAAACTCGGGCTGAACGTCATCGAGAGCAGCCCTTGTTCGCGGCCGGGAGGATCCTGGCGAACACTGACGTGCGCAACGGGCTCTGCTACGAGCTTGCCGTTCTGAACCACGCGCACGTCTCCGGTGAAATGCTGAATCACGTAGATCGTCGTGGGATCGCCGGGCAGGCCATTGACATCGACGGCGCCGGCGATGGGCGCATCGGATGCGGCCACCCTCTTGAAGGTCGGGAGGGCTGCGCCGGCGGCCGGCGTGCACATGCCCATCGGGTTGCCGCCACCGCTGCCTCCGACGCCACTACCTCCGGTTCCGCCACTCGATCCGCCGGAACCCGCCGTTCCACTGCCACCCATACCGGTGGAGCCGCTGCTCCCCGTGCTCGTTGTGTCGTTTCCTCCGCCCGTGGAGGTCGTGCTCGTGCTCGTGCTCGAGGTATCGCCGCTGCTCCCGGTGGTGGTCATGCTCGTCGTGGAACCCGATCCGCTACTCGCCCCGCCGCCTCCCGATGCCCCGGCTCGCCCAGCGCCAGGCTCCTCGGCTGAACACCTCACTTGAAAAATTAAAGCAAGGGGAACCCCCGCGAGCGCGAGCCATCGCATGATCGGAGTGAATGCGGTGTTACGGGGCATGGTGGGACTTCTCCTTGTGTTCGTTTTCTCGGGCATCAGCGTTGCAAACGATCAACGTCCCTGCCGGTATCGGCTTGATGGCCGCGAGCGGATGATTTGGCTGAATTTTTTCGAGACTGCGAGGGTCTAGCTTCTCTACGTGGGTGCCCGGACGCCCCGGAACTGGTCCAGAAATCGGACAGCCCGCCTGTAAAGGGCAGCCATATTATGGGGAACCCTTGGCTATGTGTCCGGCCAAGAGTTTGCCCGCTTCAACGAGCTGCTCCACCTCTGCTTCGGTGAATTCCCGCTCGCCGATCGAGGCAATGCCGAGCGCCCCTAGCGCCTGGTCGCCTGCCATGACCGGCACGCAGAGCGAGCCCATCGCGCCCGTGGCGGCGGCGCCCGGGCGCGCGTCGCCGCTCTTGTCTTTTTGAAGGTTGCACATGTTCACCGGCGCTTTGCGTTCGACGGCGAGGCCGGCGATTCCTTTTCCCACCGGGATCACCTGGGTGACCGCCAAGACTTGTTCGGGGATTCCCGGCGTGTGGGCACGCATGTGCAACATGCCGTCGGGTCCGAGCGTGTGGATGGTGCCGATTTGCGCACGGAAGTGCGTTAAGATGATGCGTAGGAACTGGTCGAAGTCGGGACCGACTTGTTCGAGGGCCGTACGAAGTTCCACTCGACCTATGTACCAGATTTCATGATCGCCAGCATCCACTTGCTCGAGGAACAGTTCGCCGCGCGGCCCGCCGCGAAGGCGTGGTTCGACACCGCGACGGCTGACACCGGCCTCGCGTCCTCGTCGACATTCGACGACGAGCGCTTTCTGCTCGTGTTTTCGTCGGCAACGCGTCGACTCGGCAAGGCTGCGTTTGCACCGAGCGAAGCGGAACGCGAAAGGCTTCGCGCGCAAGGGATCCATTGGCAAGTGGAGACCTGGGGACTGGACGAGCTCGGTCGAGCGGTCTTGCTCGCACACGCTTTCGAACGACTGCCGCCTGCTCGGGCCGCGCAGTTGCTCGAAAACTGCTACGCCCGCGCCGACAACCGTGAACGTCAAGCGGTCCTTCGGGCGCTGCCGTTTCTGCCCGACCGCAGCCGCTTCGTGCCGCTCACCGTCGAAGCGTGCCGCACGAGCGTGCAATCGATCTTCGAAGCGATCGCTTGCGAGAACCCGTTTCCCGCCGACGAGTTTTCGGAGCTCGCCTTCAACCAATTGGTCCTGAAGGCGTTCTTCACCGGCGTGGCGATGTCGCGAATCGTGGGTCTCGAGCGAAGGCTGAACCCGGAGCTCGCGCGCATGGCACAAGATTACGCCGCCGAGCGGCGCGCGGCCGGACGCAGCGTCCCCGCCGACATCGACGCGGTCACTCGGCCCCAACGAAATGGGAAGTGATGGAGGTGGAAAGTTGAAGTTATTCGATCCGCACATTCACATGACATCGCGCACGACGGATGATTACAAGGCCATGGCCGCGGCGGGAATCCGCGCCCTGATCGAGCCCGCATTCTGGCTCGGGCAACCGCGCACGCACGTCGGCACGTTCGACGATTACTTCGCGGCGCTGGTCGGGTGGGAACGCTTTCGAGCGAGCCAGTTCGGCATCAAGCACTACTGCACGATCGCGTTGAACCCCAAAGAGGCCAACAATCCGAAGATCGCGCAAGGCGTTCTCGATCTCATGCCGCGCTATCTGGAAAAAGATGGTGTCGTCGCGGTCGGGGAGATCGGATTCGACGATCAAACCGCGGAGGAGGAAAAGTACTTCGCCCTGCAGCTCGAGCTGGCCAAGCAGTTCGATTTGCCGGTCTTGGTGCACACGCCCCACCGGGACAAGAAGCGCGGCACGGAGCGCAGCCTTGCGCTCGTGCGCGAGCAGCGCTTCCCCGAGGAACGGGTCCTCATCGATCACAACAATGAAGAGACATTGCCGCTGGTGCTCGCGACGGGCTGCTTCGCCGGGCACTCCATTTATCCCGATACGAAGATGGACGAGCTTCGCATGGTGGCGTTGGTCAAGAAGTACGGCAGTGACCGCATCCTCATCAACAGCGCTGCGGACTGGGGCGTGAGCGATCCGCTCAAGGTGCCGAAGACGGTGGCCGAGATGCGAAAAGCCGGTATCGCCGATCGCGATATCCAGAAGATCGCATGGACCAATCCGATCGCGTTCTTCGGACAAACGGGAAGAATCGATCACGCGGAGCTCGACGGCGCCCACTACGACCAGAGCGAGTTGTGGGAAGGCAATTCGGTCCTGCGAGGACAGGCACCGGAAAAACGATGAGGTCGGCCAGGTGAGGCGCACGCTCGTGCTCGACGTGGTCGGGCTGTCGGGCGATCTCGTGGGGGATGCGACGCCGAATCTGGCGAAGCTCGAGGCAAAGGGGGGAGCACGGCCCCTCGAGACGATCCTGCCTGCGGTCACCTGCTCGGTGCAGTCGACGTTCACGACCGGCGCGATGCCGCGCGACCACGGGTGCGTCGCCAACGGGTGGTACTTCCGAGATCTCGCGGAAGTTTGGCTGTGGCGGCAATCGAATCATCTCGTGCAAGGCGAGAAGATTTGGGATGCGGCCAAGAAGCGCGACCCCTCGTTCACGTGCGCCAAGCTCTTCTGGTGGTTCAATATGTACAGCACCGCCGATTTCGCGGTGACACCACGCCCGCTGTACCCTGCCGACGGGCGAAAGATCCCGGACATCTACAGTGAGCCGGCCGAGCTTCGCGACGAGCTCAATGCGCGATTGGGGGCGTTTCCGCTTTTTCATTTCTGGGGTCCCAAGGCCGATCTTTCCTCGAGCCGGTGGATCGCGGATGCGGCGAAGATCGTTTTCGCCGAGAAGAAGCCGACGCTCACGCTGGTTTACCTGCCCCATCTCGACTACCCGCTGCAACGGCTCGGGCCCGATCATCCCCAGATCCGAGACGAGCTCCGTGCGATCGACGCCATCTGCGGCGAGCTCATCGACCAAGCCCTCGCGGAAGGGGCCCGCGTCGTGGTGCTCAGCGAATACGGCATCGAGAGAGTTTCGGGGGCCGTGCACCTGAATCGCGCGCTGCGCGAGGCGAAGCTGCTCCGCGTGCGCGACGAGCTCGGAACCGAAAAGCTCGACGCTGGCGGATCCGAGGCGTTCGCCGTGGCCGACCATCAAGTGGCTCACGTCTACGTCAAACGCCGCGAGCGCGTCGCCGAGGTTCGGCATCTGCTCGAGCGGCTGGAAGGGGTGGAGGCGGTGCTCGATGAGCAAGGCAAGCGCGCCGCCGGACTCGATCATCTTTGTTCCGGTGAGCTCGTCGTCGTCGCCGCCAAGGAGCGTTGGTTCACGTATTACTATTGGCTCGACGACGCGCGCGCCCCCGATTTCGCTCGCACGGTCGACATCCACAGAAAGCCCGGCTACGACCCGGTCGAGCTCTTCGTCGATCCGGCGCTGCGCATTCCTCCCCTCAAGGTCGGCTTTCGCCTTTTGCAGAAGACGCTCGGCTTTCGCTATTTGATGGACGTGATTCCGCTCGACGCCAGCCTGGTGAAGGGCTCGCACGGCCGACTCGAGCCCGACCCATCGCGCTGGCCGGTGCTCCTGTCGAGCGAGCCTTCGCTCTTACCGGACGGCGCGGTCCACGCCACTCGGATCAAGGAAATCGTGCTTCGGCACCTGTTCGATTAGCCCTTCCGCACTAGCGCCAATTGCAGCGTTGTCGCCCATAACCATCCCGGCGAAGCCCGTACCATTCTTGCCGCTCGTGCGGGGAGCCACCGAGAGTGCTTTCGCGCCATTTTCGAGGTAAGTATACTTACCTCGGCCGTCGCTCGAAAACGGACACGCCCAGCTCACGATGCCGCTCGATAAGAGGCGGGCCTCAGTGCTGCCACGAGCCATGGGCAACTCGCGAAGTCGTGTTAGGTGCCGCTCACGTAGCGCTGAAAAAAGAGCGTGAACGCGAAACCGAGGGCGGTGACGGCAGCGGCGGAGGCGCTCGCCCCCCGTGCGGAGACGAGCAGGGCATCGAGAAGCGAGATCCCACCGATGAGGCTGACGACGACATGGCCAATCACGCCGCGCCCCTTGTTGCGAAGAAGCAGCACGGCATATCCAACCCAGCCGAGCATGAGCCCGAAAAACACGGCGGCGGCGGGATGGTTGGGCAGCGCTGGCAGCGTGACGATGAACGGCGAGAGCAACAGCAGAAGCGGCCACAAGTGACGAATCTCGGTGAGGTTCTCTTGCTTGGCCACGTAGGTGAGCCCCATGATGTAGGCGAGCAGCAGGCCGCCCCCCACCAGGACCGGAGCCTCGAGTCGGCCGCTCACGGCGAGAGCAGCCGTGAAGTACACGAGGACGCGACACGCGCCCATGAGAAGGGGACCCAGCGGGTTGCCCTTGTGCCAAGCATCGTAAAGAACGACGGCGCCGCCGAGCAGCAGGCTCGCTAGCACCGCGTAGATGCTCCGCGAGCCGCCCAACACGAATACGTAGAGCGCGACGAGAAGCGCCCCCGCGCCGAGCATCGCGTAGCCTAGGGTGATGACCTGGCGCGCGGAAATCAACCCGCGGGGGATCGGTCGCTCGGGCCTTTCCACGGCGTCGATGTTGCGATCGAAGGCATCGTTGAGAAACATGCCTCCCACGTAAAAAAACGAGAACGCCAGGGCGAGAACCACTGCCGCGCGGGCCTCGAGCAACCCACCTGCGAGCAGCATGCCGGCGACGGTATTGCTCCACACCGTGGGAAGATTCGAGACACGTCCCAATCGAAGCCAAAGAGCCCACTTGGATGGCTGGTCGTTCAAGATCCGAGCTCCTTTTTGACCCATTCGAGCTCGCGGATGACGGCCGCAACGACGCCGTCACGACGGTACTCCTCGGGCAGCACGTCCCAAGTATACGTCTCGACCTCGAGGTGGGGGCTTGCGGCCGTATCCCGCAGGATCTGGAGCAGCTCGCGCAAGTACGGCTGGGTGCCGGAAAATGGACCGAGGCTGTCGCGGAACACCGGCACGTGGAAATGAATGCGCCACACCCGTTCGAGGTCCGATGGATCAGCCGCCGCGAGCGCCTGCGGCAGGTCGAGGTAACGAACGAAACCACCGCGACGGCGTTCGACCACTTGGTGCAGATAGACGTCGTCGGCAAAAGCGCGGAGCGGCGCGAGCACATCGGATCGCGCGAAGTCCACTTGGAGACCCGCGCTGATCTGGATCTTGCCAATCGAGATGCCGGCCGATCGAAGGCGCCCGATGGCGGCCCGAGGTTCCTCGAATTCCACCGCCATATGACAAGCATCGAAGCAAACACCGAGATGACGGTGCAGCGCTTCGTCGGCCAAGGAGTTGCTCGTTCGGGTGAGGGCGGCGAAGCGGGCCACGGCTTGCTGCGAGAAGAGTCGTTGCTCGAAGAACGCGACCGTCTCGGCGATGGTTTCGAAATGGCAAAATGGCTCGGGTTCGAGGGCGAGGGCGATGGTTTTGCCGGTGCGCTCGCGAAGTTCGTGGAAAGCAGCCGCGGCGCGCACGATGCGATCTCCCATGGCCTCGACATCGGCCGTCGATCCCACGCGATCCCGGAAGGCACCTGGGACCGTGCTGACGGTGCCCAATGCCATCTCGGATGGCAAAAGGGCGGCGAGGAGCTCGGCGAGCGTCGTCGTGTAGACCAGGCGAGCGTCATCGAGCCAGTCGGGCAGGTACACCGCTTCCTTGACGCGGGTGGCGTGAAACGCTCCGTACGGAAAGCCGTTGATCGTAAACACGTACATGCCGCGATCGCCGAGGAGTGCTCGAAAGTCCGCGAGCTCGCTCCCGTCGGTGAGCTCCATGGCCGCCCGTGCAGAAAGGCGCAGGCCGACGCCGAAAGGAACATCGGCCGCGACGGCCCGCTTGACCGCGGTCACAGGGCCTTCGATCGTGCGCCGGACCTCGGGCCAGCTCTCACCGGCGTGGATGTTGGTGCAGTAGGTGAGGTGCGGCTCGCCGGCCGCCCGGACCTTCACGTCGTTCCCGCCGACGCGCCGCTGTGGCGCAGCCGTTCGATCGAAGCGAGAACCAACCGCTCGTCGACCTCGTGAATCTCTTCCCCCCTGCCGATGTCGCGCAGCATCGTCAGCGTGAGCTCGCCGCCCAGGTGTTCGCGAAACTCCTCGAGCCCTTCGAGCAGGCGAGGCTTGCCGTCCGATCGCCGCTCGGCCATGGCGTCATCCCAAAGCGAAAAACCCAAGCCGCGCAACGTGGCGAGCACCCTGCCAGCGACCTCTTCGCTGCAGAGCCCGCCTGCCGCAGAGTAGAACGCGTCGATCGCGATGCCGATGGCGACCGCTTCGCCGTGACGAAGGCGGTGATGGGTCAACGATTCGAGCTTGTGAGCGGCCCAGTGCCCGAAATCGAGAGGTCGCGCGCTTCCCATTTCGAAGGGGTCGCCCGAGGTGGCGATGTGCGCCAAGTGCAGCTCCGCGCTGCGCCGAACCAACTCCGCCACCGCCGCGTTCTCGCGCGCGGCCAGATCCGTGGTGTGCGCGTCGAGCCATTCGAAAAAAGCGCGATCGCGAATCAGCGAAACTTTCACCGCCTCGGACATGCCGGCAATGGCATCACGCCGGGTGAGCGTCTCGAGAAAGCGGACGTCGTTGAGCACGGCGAAAGGGGGCGAGAAGGTGCCGAGGAAATTCTTCTTGCCGAAGGCATTGATGGCGGCCTTCACGCCGACGCCAGAGTCCGCCTGCGAAAGCACGGTGGTGGGCAGCCGAACGACCCGTATGCCGCGGTGGGCGATCCCCGCTGCGTGACCGGCCAGATCGAGCACCGCCCCTCCCCCGACGATGATGACGAACGATTGTCGATCGAGCGCGTGCTGGTGGATGCGGGAGAGAATCCCATCGAGCGCAGCGGTATCGTTCTTGACGGCTTCGCCGCCATCGAGCACCACCTCCTCCACTATCTGGATGGCGTGCCGGGCAAAGTAATTCCGTATGTCGACGCGCCAAGATTCGGGCCGGCTGTCGACCACGCCACGGTCGAGCACGAGCATCGCGCGGTGGCGGCGCTCGGGTTCTTTGCGGCGAATGGCGCGAGCCAAACTGTCGTTGTCGCGATCGAACACGTCGCGGGTGAAGTACACCGGATACTCGAAATGCACGTCAATCGTCAGGAGCTTCATCGGAAGGGGAGCCAAAGCGAGCCTACCACGGATACCGAAAACGACGACTCGGGCTACGCGATGTCTCTCGTGCCGTTCGCCAGAAATAGAGTCCTATTTCTGGCGAACCCGCGCTTCGCGCGGCGCAGCTCCGCTGCGGGCACTCTCTCTTGGTTATCGGGGGCTCCGCCCCCGCGCCCACCGGAGCAAGTCCGGAATGGGGCCCCACCCCCGCGGCGCCTCCGGCGCCGAACACGACGGCATTCGCAAACATGGCCGAATTTCTGTGGACGGCACTACGCTCAACGCACGATGGGAGGCGGCTCGGGGTCTTTCGTGTCCTCCTGGATGCAACTCGCGATGTCGAAAAAGAAGAACGCCAACACTTCCTCGCCCGGCCGCAAGGTCGTTCCACAATCCTGCGGATAGCTCTTCAATACATCGGGCGCCGTCAAGGTGACGTGGGCATCGAGGTCCACGGCCCGGCCGCACTGTTTTTCGGGCGGTAGACCCACCGGCGTATTCACCGTGACGAAACGCGGGCGGGTCTCGTCGGGGACGTCCGGCGTGCGCGACGATCCCCACACCTGCAGAGCGGGTTGCATCGGCATGCTGAAGTTATCGAAGACATGCTGGCAGCTCACCTGACCATAGGTGCTGGCGGGCTGGATGACGCTCAGCCAATCGGCAAGAGCCTTCCCCTTTGGAAAGCTGGTATCGAGCTTGACCGGGTTCTCAGCGATGCGCGACCCTCCTCGAATGTTCATCACGCTCCTGAGCTTCGGATCCGAGCTGTAGCGGAGCCAAACGTACTGGTAATCGGTCCCGAAAACTCGACCGCCTCGCGCGAGGTAGTCGGTGACCGCTTGGAAGGCGGCCTCCGGCTTGTTCTCGTCGAGCAGCTCATCGCATTCGCAGGACAGAATGGCCATGTCGTATTTCGATAGTTCCTCCACCTTGCCCCACAGGGATGCCGCATCTTTCATCTGCGCCAGGTGGGGGCCGAATTTCTGAAGGCCGTTCACTTCCAGGTAGGCAGCACCGGCGTAGAAGGTGACCGCTTTGTCTTCACCTGCGATCCCCCATTCGGCAGGATCGATGCCGAGCTTGGGGATGAGGCAGACCAGGTTGTCGCAGTCACCCGTGGTGATGGCGATGCGCGGCATATCGCCTTCCTTGCGATTTCGCGGCAGGCGCGTTTGCTCGGGGTTGGTCAGCTTGTTGGGCTGGCATTCGACGATCTCGGGCACCGTGGCCTGGCGGCGCCATTTTCCGACCTGAATGACCAGGGGGATGTTCTTTCCCACCGGCACGTTTTTCAGCTCGAAGACGCCGCGGTGGTCGGTGAGAGCAGCGACGACTGGATTGCCCGGCGGGATGCCGCCACAGCGGTCGCAACTGAGCCCCGGTGTGGCAGGGGGAACGGGAGAATTGGGGATGTAGACGAGGGCGTTGTAGAGCGGGAGCGTGCCGTTCGGTGCGTAGACGGTACCGGTCAGGGTGGTCGTGGTTTCGTCGGGGCAAATGCGCTGCTGGCACTGAAGATTCTTGCACGCGGAGTTGTTCGAAGCGTCGGAAACACCGATCGAACCGCCATCGCCAATCCCGATCCGGGAGCCGTCCGGGCTGCCGCTGGGATCGCCGCGATTCTGAGCCGGCGTGCTGCACGCGGCGAGGAAACCGGGCATGGCCAGAAGCCATCGCCGGCAGCGCTTGATCCTTGGAAGCGTCATCGAAGTGCTGGTGCAAGTCGTGGCAGGAACCGATCGCCGCGTCGAGGGTGAGCCCCAGCTGCCGTGTTCTTTCCGGCATCATTTCATTATTCGACCGTTAGCGGCGGCTGCGAGGCGGCAGCTCGCTATTGCCCATATCGTCCGTTTGTCCGAGCATAGCCGGAACACCGTGTTTCGATTGCAGCGCGCCAGCTTCGCCGTAGCGATCCTCTTGGGCTGCGGGCCGGGCGACGGTTCCCCGCCGGCCGACCCGCCGACAACGATCGTTCGAGATGCCGGAGCACGGATCCAGGATTCGGCCGCGAAGGCACGCTCCGACGTTGTGATCGACGCACCCGTCGACCTCCGCGGAGAGACATCGCTCGGCGACGACGCGCCGTCGGTCGGTTGCAATGGTGGGCCTGCGCTGTGCGATCGGCGCTTCGACCAGGTGTCGTACGCGACCACGCACAATGCGATGTCGAACGGCGATGAGGGTTGGATTGCCCCCAATCAGCGCCATGGCATCTCGCGCCAGCTCACCGAAGGCGTTCGTGCGTTGATGCTCGATGTCTACGATTGGCAGGGGCAGCCGACGCTCTGCCACGGAACCTGCTTGCTCGGGAGCCGACCGCTTTCCGCCGGCCTTCAGGACATCGCGACGTTTCTCGGCGCACACCCGGCCGAGGTGGTGACCATCATTTTCGAAATGTATGCGTCCCCAGAGGCGGTGCGGCAATCCTTCGCGACGGCCGGTCTGGAAACGATGCTGCACGCGCAGCCGGCATCCTCGGTATGGCCGACGTTGCGCGTCATGATCGACAGCGGCAAACGCGTCGTCGTCTTCACCGACCACGACGGTGGCAGCTATCCCTGGTACCACGATGTGTGGGCATATGCCTGGGAGACGCAGTACGCGTACAAGACCGCGGGCGACATGACCTGCGCTCCCAACCGCGGAGACCCGAAGAACTCGCTCTTCATTCTCAATCACTTCCTGACCAATCCGGTCGCGAGCGAGTTGTATGCCGGCGAGGTCAATCCGAATCCGTTCTTCATCGACCGCGCGCACGAGTGCCAAGAGACTTCGGGAAGGTTGCCGAACTTCGTCACCGTCGACTTCTACGACATCGGGGACCTTCTGCCCGTCGTACGAAGCCTGAACGTGCTCTGATCGGCACCATCCGCGTTCTTTCTGCGACTCTGGTCCCCAAATTCCGCCGCGGCCATAAGGCTTCACGTATAGTGAGCCAGTTGGCGCAGTTCGCGGCGACTAATGGAACAGGATGGCGACCCCCGTTCCAACGAAGCGTCGAATGCCGGGCGATCGTCCTCGCTTGAGTTTACTTCGTCCTGTCACCGTCCAGGAGGACGACGCGAGCTTGGTGAGAGCGCTCCGGGCCGCCGAGCCGGGTGCGGCTGCCCGCCTCTACGACCGCCACGTCGACGGCGTGTACGGTTTCATCTTTCGACTCCTCGGGCCCGACGCCGAGCTCGATGATCTGGTCCAAGAAGTCTTTGCTTATGCGCTTTCTTTCATCGGCAAGCTTCGCGAACCTGCCGCTCTTCAGAGCTGGCTGATGGGCATCGCGGTCGGCAGGGTTCGATCGTACATCCGATCGCGCCGGCGCCGCCGTTGGCTCGCCTTTTTGCCGACCAACGAATTACCCGAGCCGGTCGTCGTGCGCGACGACTCGCATGCCGAAGTCGTCCGTGAGGTTTGCGCGATTCTCGACCGCCTCCCGGCCGATGAACGAATTGCGCTCGTCGTGCATCGCGTGGAGGGAATGTCGCTGAGCGAATCGGCAACGGCATGCGGAACGTCCATCTCGACGTTCAAGCGACGTTTGGCACGCGGGGAGTCGAAGTTCTTCGCTCACGCCGAAAGGCGGCCCGCTTTGGCGAGTTGGCTCGCAGGGAGGTCGCGCCATGATGCCGAATGAAGAATCGATGGCGTTCGAAGGGGGGACTGTGTGATGACCTTGGATGAGCGCCGAAACCGGCTGTTGCGCGTTTGGATCGAATCCTTCGAGCATGAGCTGCCGTCCTTCGATCGCGTGCGCGGCCGCAATCGTTTGCTCGAGGCGCAACGCTCGCTCGAGGCACGGATGGAACGGCGGCGCTGGTTTCGGGGAGGCTTTTTTGCGGCGGCCGCTTTCGCCGTGCTCGCCCTCGTCATTCGAATCGCGTGGCCGCAGACGACGACCTTCACGGTGGCCGGGCAGCCGGGCGAAGTAGGCGAATGGCTCGCCACCAGTACGACGGAGAGCCTCGCCCTCGACTTTTCGGAAGGAACTCACGTGGCCCTCGAGTCCGGCTCGCGCGCGCGCGTCGAGCAAGTCGGCCGGCGCGGAGCGCGCGTCGAGATCGAACGCGGAGCGATCAAGGCGCACGTCACCCATCGGCCCGACGCCGGTTGGCGCTTCGCTGCGGGTCCCTTCGAAGTCGTCATCACCGGAACGAACCTCGACGTGAACTGGAATCCCGACGAGGGTAAGTTCGAATTGAGCGTGCAGCGTGGCTCGGTCCTCGTTCGGGGCCCCAACATGAGATCGCCGCAGGAGGTGCGCGCCGGCGAACGATATCGGGTGGACATCAAAAACAACAAGACCGAGCTCGAGCAAGTCACGCCGACGAGTCAGGACGGCTCGGACGCGGCCAATGGACTCGCGCCGACGTCGGCGGAGCCGACCGTTGCGCCCGCGCCGGTCAGTCGGCCGAGCGGGAGCGAGAACCAGGGTCGTGTCGGGCAGGCGGCACCCTCCTGGCTGGCGCTCGAGCGCTCCGGAAATTACGCAGAAGCCCTTGCCGTCGCCGAGCGCGGCAACATCTCGAAAATCTACCAGAGCGCGCAAGCGGACGATCTGCTTCACCTGGCCGAGGCCGCGCGGCTTTCGGGACGCCCCGACGTGGAGCGGGACAGTCTTCGCGCGTGCCGCAATCGATTCAAAGGCACGCCGGCAGCGGCACGGGCGGCGTACTATCTGGGAAGGTCATCGGGCGCGCGAGAAGCGGCGCAATGGTTCGAAGCCTACATCCGCGAGCAGCCCGACGGCGTTCTCGCGCGCGAGGCGGCAGGACGACTCATCGAATCGTATCAGCGTGCGGGCAATGCCAACGCCGCGCGCCAAGCCTCGACCCGTTACCTCGCCACCTACCCGGACGGCCCGCACGCCACGCTCGCACGCCAGGTCCTCGCGCAATAGATCCAGCTTCGCGCTTTCATGGTCGTACTTCTGTAAAGTACATCCATGATCCGGCGTTCGACTGCCGTTGTCCTCGCCGCGTTGCTCGGATGCTCCCGCCGCCCGCCGGTCGCCGATTCCGATGCCGATGCCGCGCGGGGCGCCGCGCCAGAGGCGGCAGCCGCGGTCGCCGAGACGCCGCCCGATCTCGCTCTCGTGTACTCGTCGGATCTGCGCGGCCGAGTAGGGGGGCTCGCGCGTCGCGCCACGTTGGTCGACCAGGCGCGCATCGCCATCAGGCTCGTCTTGCAGGTGGACGCGGGCGACTTCTTGCCGGCCGCGACCGACGACTCAGGCGATGGGGGCAGCTCGCTGGAACGGCGAACGGACCTGATGCTGGCCAGCTACAAGCGCCTCGGCATCGATGTCGTCACCGTCGGCGAGCGCGAGCTGGCCCTCACACCGGAGCGTCTTCGAACCGCACTGCACGCAGCCAATCTCTCGGTCGTCGCGGCCAACGTCGTCGGCAAGGGGGGTCGGCTGGTCTTCCCCGCCGATCAACTGATCGAGAGCGGCGATCGTGCGGTGGGCGTCTTCGGAATTCTCGAGGTCGCCGGCGAGTCCGCCGTCTGGGAGCGACACGGGCTCGCCACGACGGACGCGGCGGAAGCGGCGCGCACGGCGAGCGAGTCGCTGCGCGCGCGCGGGGCCCAGCTCGTCGTCGGGCTCTTCCACGTCGCGGGAGGGCTCGCTCGGGCCCGCGAAATCCTGGCGCAGATCCCGGAAATCGACGTCGTCGTGCTTGGTCACGGGGAGCGCCGGAATGACGCCGGGGTCTCCGAACGCGCCGGCCGAACACGCGTCCTGTACGCGGGAGATTCGGGCGCGCGAATGGGACGTCTCGACGTGCGCTTTGCTCCCGCCGATGGCGGAATTCGGCTGGACGCGCAGACGATCCCGCTGCTCGAGACGGTGAAGAACCAACTCGGCATGAGTCTCTTGCCCCAGCTCGAAGACGCGCGCGCACGTATCGCCGAAGAAGCGGCCGCTCGCGCCGAGCGCCGAAAGAAGGGCCAAAAGGAGCCCATCGCCTACGAGAGCTGGACCTACAGCAGTACCGCTGCCTGCGCGCTATGCCACGACGAACAGACGCGCCAATGGAAAACGACCGATCACGCCCAGGCGCTCGCGAGTCTGCAAAAAGGCAAGCACGACCGCGATCCGGCATGCCTCGGCTGCCACACGACCGCTTACCTCTTGCCGGGCGGCACGCGTTCGCTCGATACCGCCATCAAGTCATTTCCCGACGTGGGCTGTGAATGTTGCCACGGTCCGAGCGCCGAGCACGTGCGCTCGGTCAACAAGAAGAAGGGCACCTCGAGAAAGGTGGATCCGACGACATGCCTCGGCTGTCACACGCCCGATCAAGATTTCGTCGGTTTCGATGTGGCCGCCGCGCTCAAGTCCGTTCTCGGCCCCGGTCACGGCGCCGCCGCGCTTTGAAATCCACGCGCCGCGGTGCGTGCGGTCAGGGGGGCCGCGGGCTAAGATGGCTTCGACGACGGAGGCTCGCTTGGTCCACGAAGGAGAAGATTTCATTCGCGTGTACGAGCGCGCGCTGCCGCGCGAACAAGCGCGCCAGCTGCGCCAGCACCTCCAGGAGCTGTTCGCAAAGGGATTCGGCGTGAGTCGCAAGAGCTCGGGGCAAGGCTCGAAGACGCTGCGCGACGACCTTCAAATTTGGGACATTCGAGACGCCGACGGGCAGGACTACAAGGGGGCGCTCGCACCGATCCTGGTCGATGCTTTGCAGAAGTACGTGAACGACTTCGACATCTTGGTCAATAACTCGCTGGCGGGCTGGTGGCTCAAGGCTCAGCTGACACGAAAGGGCGAGGGCTACCACGATTGGCACTACGAAGCCTCGACCTTCTACGACGCGAAGCGCGTTCTCGCCTGGACCATCTACTTGAATGACGACTACGAAGGGGGAGAGCTCGAGTTTCTCTACTACGCTCGTCGCATGAGGTTCGGCGAGGGGGATCTGGTGATCTTTCCAGGCGCTTTTACGCATACGCACCGCGGCAATATGGTGCTCAAGGGCGAGAAATTGGTTCTCACCGGATGGTACGAGCTGGTCCCTTCGGAGCTCACCGCACCCGCCCAAGCACCGGCCGAGCCTCGCTCGGAGTGATGCAATAGAGGACTCACAAGAAAGGGGACTGCTATCTTGGCGCTACGCCATTGATGGACCGTGGACCGCGTTCGACGAGGAACTGGTTGTGGGCGGGCCTTTTGGGATGCGCTCTCTCGGTCATCGGTGTCGCCGGCACGGCGCGCGCGCAGAGCGCTCCCTCGCTGGTCGTCATCATCACACCGGACCCGAGCGCCCCCGCTGGACGGCGGCTCGCCCGCGATCTGGAGGGACTTGGACTGGACGTGCTCGTGCTCAAGGCGACACCCGAAAATTCGAGCGGCCGAGCCTCGCTCGAAAAGAGCGCGCGAAGCGTCGGCGCGATTGCCGCCGTGCGGCTCATCCCCTCGGGTCAAGGGACCGAAGTGTGGGTCGCCGACCGGATCACGGGAAAGACGCTCATCCGTGAGCTCGTCGGATCCACGGGCTCGGAAGCGCAGCCCGACGATGTCGCCCTCGGAGCGGTCGAATTGTTGCGGGCGAGCTTGATGGAGCTCCACTCGCCGTCCTCGCCGCGGGGTGAGGCAGAGCTCACCCCCGAAGTTCGCGATCTGTCGTTTGCCACGCCCAAACCTCCGGCGGACAAGCGTGCCTCCCCGGCGTTTTCGCTGTCGGCCGGCGCCGGCGCGGAGCTCGGACTGCGCAGCATCGGCCCGTCGTTGCACGGCACCTGGGCAGGCTGGATGAACTTCGGCGCGGGGTTCGGAGCGCGGGTTTTCTTGTCGCTCCCCCTCTTGGCCGAACACGCCTCGGTGAGTGAGGGGCAGGTAGAGCTCGCCTCGAAGATCTTCGGCATCGAAGGCACGTTCGAGTTGGGGCCGGCTGACGGCATGCTCGTTCCCCGTTTCGGCTTGGGAGGGGCGCTGGCCCGCATCGAAACGGTCGGGCGCGCAACGGCACCCGCCGTGAGCACCTCCGCGGCCGCCTGGTTCGGTGGGGGATACGGCGAGATAGGCGCCGGGCTTCGCCTCAGTCGCAATCTGCGCATGCGGCTCGACGCGACCGTCATCGTGCTGGCCTCGGCGCCGACGGTCGAAGTCAATCAGCGATCGGTCGGGCGCTGGGGCGCACCGGCGGGCCTCGTCTCGCTCGGTCTCGAGGTGCTGTGGCAACGCTGAAGAGCACCGCAGCGCGCCCGCGATGCTCGTACGGCCGTCTCTACGGCACGAAACGGTAGCCGACGCCGCGTACCGTGACGAGGTGCTTGGGGGCGGTGGGGTCGTCTTCGAGCTTGGCTCGCAGCTGCAAAAGGAAATTGTCGACCGTGCGGGTCGTACCGTGGTGGTCAGGACCCCACACGCTCGACTGGATCTGCTCGCGTGAGAGCACGCGCCCCTTCGCTTCCACCAGGCACAAGAGGACGTCGAACTCAGTGGCAGTCAGTTCCACCTTCCCGCCGCCGCGGACGACCTCGCGCGTGGCCCGGTTGATCTCGAGAGCCCCCGCATGAAAAATCTGGTCGCGTCGTGCGCGCCCTTTACCGTCGCGCCGCAAGATCGCGCGTACGCGGGCCATGAGCTCCGCCAAACCGAACGGCTTGGTGACATAGTCCTCGGCGCCGAGCTCGAGACCCATCACCTTGTCCATCTCCGCTCCGCGCGCGGACAGCATCAACACCGGGACTTCGTGCCCTTCGCGGCGGAGCACCCGCAAAACCTCGAACCCATTGAGGCGCGGCAACATCACATCCAAAATGATGAGATCGGCTTTCGCGTCGCGCGCCTTGACGAGGCCCTCCTCGCCGTCGTGCGCGAGCATCACCCGATAGCCTTCGGCGCGAAGATTGAGCTCGAGCCCCATGGTGATGCTGGGATCGTCCTCGATCACCAGGATCGTTCGCGATCCGCCGTTGTTTTCAGCTGGGCTCGCCACGTTCGTCGCCTTTCCGTAGCTCAAGCGGGGGGCAAGCTTCAAGCCGTTTGCCGCTCGAGCAGCGGCGCCCCGTCCTCGGCGGCGAGCACGAGCGAAAATGTCGACCCTTTGCCGAGCTCACTTTCGAGCTCGATACGCCCGTTGTGGGCCCGGACGATGTGCTCGACGATCGCGAGGCCCAGCCCCGACCCTTCTTTTTGCCGGGCCAGCCGATCGTCGACGCGATAGAACTTCTGGAAAATCCGCTTGTGCTCGGTGTGCTCGATCCCGCCGCCGTTGTCCTTGACCGAGATGCGTACCCGCCCCTCGCTCGCCGTTGCGCTCACGGTGATGCGCCTGGGCTCGCCGCCGTACTTGTAGGCATTGGAGAGGAGGTTGACCACGGCGTCGACGAGGGCATCGTGATCGGCATGCAGCAAAGGGAGATCCGGCTCGATGTTGATTTCGAGCTCCACATCGCGGCGCTCACGCACTGGTTCGAACGACTGAATGGCCGCCTCGACCACTTTGCCGGCATCCGTTTCGCGCTTGATGAAAATGCGACGCCCGCTCTCCATTCGCCCCCATTCGAGCAAGCGATCGATGAGCGTCTGCAGTCGTAGACTCTCCTTGCCGAGTGCTTCGATGCATCGGTTCTCCACCTCGGGGTCGCCGTGCCGCAGGCGCAGCGTCTCGGTGAACATCCGGATGGAGGTAAGCGGCGTTCGAAGCTCGTGCGAGACTTTGGACACGAAATCGCTCTGCAGCTGCGAGAGGCTCGCCTCGCGCCGAACGAATACCCAGACCAGCACGCTCCCGGTGACGACCGCGCCCGCAAAACAGAGGACGAGGATCCCCATGACGAGGTTGACCCGCGCTTCTCCGAGAACCAAGAGCAGCGTGCCGACGGCGGTAAGCAGCCCGGTCGGCACGATGACCAGAGCGACCAAAAGCAGCACGATTCGGCGATAGCCGAGCTGCGCGACATGGCGGCGCGAGACCTGCATGGCGGGCGTTGGTTGTCGGTCAGTTTGCGGCACGAGACCAGCTCAGGCAAGGTCCCATGCGAGCGCGCGCAAGAGCTCAGCCACGCTCCACGCCTGCGCGAATGCGCCGCCCGGTCGATGAGGCGGTTCGGCGTCGGCTACCTCCGGCACTTGCCCGAGGGCAAGCGCGTTGGCGAGCGCCGATTCGATCAATTGCTCCAGAACCTCCCTGCTGCCCGAATCGCGCGACTTTTGCTTGAGGGCGGCGCGTACGTAAAAGCCGAGCAAAAAGGGCCAAACCGTGCCCTGGTGGTAGGCCGAGTCGCGGTCCTTCACGGCGCCACTGTAGCGCCCGCAATAGCCGGAACACTGGGGCGCGAGCGTCCGAAGACCGGCCGGGGTGAGCAAGTCGCGCTCTGCCACGACGATGATCGACGCAGCTTGGGAAGCGTCGAACAGCCGCGGCTCGATGGCCAATGCGATCACCGCATTGGGACGAATCGCCGGGTCCGACCAAGCCGACGGACCGGGTGACTCGGAGATGACGTCGTAGGGGTAAGCTGTTTGTTCGCACCAGAAACGACGGCGAAAAGAAAAGAGACAGCGCGCGTGAGCATCTCGGGCGCGCGCGGCGATTTCCGCCTGTCCGAATGCCGCCGCGAAATTCGCCAGGGTATCGCACCCGCGCGCCCACAGCGCTTGCAGCTCGATCGGCAATCCCGCTCGCGGCGTCACCGCCCACTCGCCGACCTTCGCATCCATCCAGGTCAGAGCAAAGCCCGGATCAGCCGCCGCGAAAAGTCCTTCCGCCGACACGTGGATGTTGTGTCGCGTTCCTCGCATGGCCGCCTCGAAGGCGGTCACCAGCGCTTCGAAAAGTTCCTCACGGAGAAACGGGTCCGTTTCGGGGACCTGTTCGGCGTAGAGTCGAGCCGCTTCGAAAAGCCAGAGCGTCGCGTCCGCGCAATGAAACTCGGTCGCCTTGCCCTCGTCGGGAATGCGGTTCGATACCAGCCCGTCCTGCATATGCTGGATCATCGTGGAGAGGACGTCGCGGGCTCCCACGACGTCATGATGAACGAGAAGCAGCCCCGGCAACGAGATGAGGGTGTCGCGGCCCCACACTTCGAACCACGGATAGCCCGCGACGATCGAGGGTTGCTTGGCGCAGTCGGTCACGAAGGCGTCGCGCGCCACCGACAGCACGCGCGTTGCGCGCGAGTAGGCAGGGCCGGGATCACGCGCGGACAGGATTCGCGCAGCCGCGTCCAAGAGACCAGCGGGCGTGCCCTCCGGCAGTGCGTCGACGGCTGCCACGATGAATTGCGGCGTGTTCGGCAACATCTGCAGCGAGAAGCACCCCGGGGTCCAGAGGTCTTCTTGGAAATCCAGGCCCCGGGACTGTTCGAGGAGGTACTCGAACCTGTGCCACCAGTCGGGTGAGCCGATGAAGGTGGCGTGATGGCCGAAGACGACGCGAGGCAACGTCGGCACCGGCCGGACGCGCATTTCGTTCTGTCGAAGCTCGACGCTCTGGATCATCGACCCGTGCTCGCGCACGAGCGTGTGGAAAGGGCGCAGCGCGAGCAGCGGTCGCAACCGGAGTCCGACCGGAAAGGGACCCTTCCAGACGTAGCGAAGGACGACAGCATTGCACCCTCGCACGAGGGCGAGAGTCTGCTCGACGTTTCCCCCCGGCAGATTCCAGGTCCATCGCGGCAGCGGGTCCTGATCGAAGCGCGCGAGGTAGCGGTAACCGCCGGTCGGTACCACGTTGGGGAACTGGTGCGTGTCGAGGTCGTAGTGCAGCTGGTTGACCTCGATCGAAGCGTCCATGTGCGAAAGGGTGACGTGGCGCTTGCGGGGAGGCTCGAGTGCGGCGACCAGCAGCCCGTGGTAGCGGCGCGTGTGCATCTGAGCAATGGTCGAGCTCGCGTAGGCGCCGGCGCCATTGGTGTGAAGCCACTCCATTCGGGCGCGGTCGAGAACACCGTCGACGCGCACCGAGGGCCAAATCGTATCTTCCACCGTCATGGGACGGCTGAGCGGTGCGAGGCTCATCGATCCCTCACGGCGAGCGCCCGCTCCGCGGCGAGACGCATGAGATCGACGTCGGGCGTCACTCGAAGCCAGAGCGAGAGCGCGTGGGCTCCTTGCCTGGCGAGCATTCCGAGTCCTCCCGCGTGGCGCAACCCCCGCTCGCGCGCCGCGCGCAAGAATGGCGTGTCCCTCGGAGTGTAGACGAGATCGTACACCAGTGCGTCGGAGCGCAGGCGTTCCCAAGGTACGATCGCGGCCACGCCGTCGCCGCGATCCGCTCCCCTCATCCCGGCGGTCGTCGCCTGGATGATGATATCGGAGCTCGCGGCGATATCGCCCCATTGAAGGCGCATCGCCTCGCTCAGTCGTGACGAGGAATCCTCGGTGTCCGGGCGCTGCTGCGGAATGGGCCATCCGCAAGGGAGCGCGCCCATGGCGCGAAAATCTTCGGCGCTCTCGGCGCCGACCAACGTTTCGCTGCCGCGCCAGGAGCGCGTCGTGACCGCGACGACGTGGGCACCGAGCGACGTGCACGCGGCGACCGCCGCCCTCGCTCCGCCGCCGGCGCCGATGACCGCAGCCGTTCGACCGACGGCGTCGAGCGCGCGGAGCTCGTCGGCCAACCCGGCCGCGTCGGTGTTGTAGGCCACGACCCGGCCGCGGTTGCGGATCAGGGTGTTGGCCGCGCCGAGATTCTTGGCGCTAGGATCGACCCGATCGACGAGATCGAGAACGGCACGCTTGTGGGGAACGGTGACGTTGGCGCCTGCGAAGATCCCCTGCCGTACCGCGTCGACCATCGACTGCAGGTGTTCGAGATCCGGCACATCGATCGCTTCGTAGGTGTGCGGCAGCCCCAGCGCTTTGAGAGCCGCCTTGTGCATCGCCGGGGAGACGGAGTGGGCGATGGGGTGCCCGAAGACGGCGAACCTCAGCTTGCTCGGCGTCACGAATGCTCCTCCAGAACCGAACCGTTCTCGGGTGCATCGCTCGTCTGCGTCCCGTCGACCTTCGCTGAAAAGGTCCCGCGATGGACGCGAATCGACAATTTTTGGCCGGCGGCCACCTCGGAAGGTGCACGAACCGCGCGGCCGCCTTCGGTCGTCGCGATCGCATATCCGCGCGCGAGCACGCCGAGAGGCGACATCGCGTCGAGCGCGGCCATGCGCTCGGCGAGAGAGGCGCGGGCATGGACGACGCGTGCGCGCAAAGCGCCAGCCAGGCGCACCTCGAGTGGACCGAGCGATGCACGCGCGTTGGCAATCACCACGCGCGGATGGCGCGCGGCAAGGCGTCGATGGAGCCGCTCCACGTCCGCCCTCCGTCGCGCTTGCCCACGAAGGACCGCCTGCTCGATCCTTTGCGCCATGTCGTCGACCCGCTGCTCGTGCTCGGCGATCGTGAGCCGGTAATGAGCGAACTGACTGCGAAGCGTAGCGACGGTGGCGATGTCCTCGGCCAAGTGAACCCGGATCGCCCTCGCCAAACGACCGCGTAGGTCGCGAAGGGACCTCTCTTGAGCGCGCGCATCGGGGACCACCATCTCCGCCGCC
>DASWDH010000542.1:0-11551 GCA_036395495.1 Polyangiaceae bacterium | reverse complement strand
CGCGTTGACGCAGATCTTGCGCGCGCGGTGAGACGACATTTGCGTCGAATCGCGTTCGAGCTCGCGCGCGAGCGCTGGCCCGATGCTTGCGAAGTGGCTTCCGGTTCGTTCTTCGAAAGGTGGATGTCCGGATGCGACGGTGGATGGTTCATGTGTGCGCAGTGCTGGCGATCGCGACAGGGCTCTTGGTGGGCGCGTGCGGGAGTGGAGACCCCGGTCCGGGCGGAGCGCCAGGGGCGCAGGGGGAGCCTGGACCCGCCGGGACTTCTGGCACGCAAGGCGTGCCGGGCGAAGCGGGGGCCCCGGGCCCATTGGGACCGCCGGGTTATGGTTATCTCGCGCCGGAGGCAAAGGGGGTCGTCGGGTTCGTGCGCGACACGGCCGGTGACGCGGTCGTTGGGGCGACGGTGTACTTGGTGCCGAGCGCCGATGTTCCGACGGCAGCGCTCGCATTGACGGACATCACCGCCGAGCGGGCCAGCACGACGGACGAGCCGCTCGAGGACCCGATTGCAAACAAAGGGGGGACCTACGCCAAAGGCGTTACCGATATGTTGGGCGCTTACCGCATCTCCACCGTGGGTGACGGATCGTATTTCGTCACTGTCCTTCCCGGTGCTGCGGACAAGACGCACTTGCCTGGGGGCTCGGTCTGCCGCTGGGCATCGAAGTCGGCCGATCTCGTGGGCAAGCAGGTCGACATCAAAGTCTCGACGCGGCCGAGCGACAAGGCCGAATACGTAGGGACGACCGCCTGCGTGACCTGCCACGGCATCATCCACCAAAAAGAGACGCTGCACGCGATCGGACTGCGCGCGATCGGCAGCGCGAGCAAGCTCCAGGATGGAAGGCGGTACCCGAGCTGGAACAAGGCGCTCGACACGAAGTTCACGAGCGGGGGCACCACGATCTACGTCTTTGGTTACAACGGTAACGCGACATCGCCGGATTGGAAGGCGTCGGAAACGGATCCGGGAACGGGCGTCAGCTTCACGATGAAGCTCTATTCCTCCCTCGGAAAGTATTACGTCGACCTGACCAACGTCGCCGGGGCGGCCGCGACGAAGACGTACGAGGTCGGCATCTCCTACGGTGGCGGGCTCTACAAGCAGCGCTACCTCGCGAAAATCGGCACGAGCTGGTACGTCCTGCCACTCCAGTACAACTCCGACGGGCTCACCAACGAAGCGAGTGCGCCCTTCGCGCGGTGGGTCTGGCAGCATTACAACGCGCAATACTGGTACGACGAGACGAACAAGGCGCTCAGGGAGCCGGCGCTCGTCAAATCGTTCGATAACAGTTGCGCGGGCTGCCACATGACCGGCATCCAGGTCACCGGTGACTCGACGAGCGGATGGAAGGCGCACGGCGTGCCGGACGATAACGGTGAGATGGACTTCGACGGTGATGGCAGAAACGAGCAGCTCAACATGGGATGCGAGACGTGCCATGGCCCCGGCTCCGAGCACTGGGCCCGAGCCGGCAGCGGCCGCTCGATCGTCAGCCCCGAGCTCTTGACTCCGGAACGCGAGGTCGCGATCTGCGCGCAGTGCCACACGCGTGCGCTCGGGATCGGAGCCGGCAACACCGAGGCGCCACTCGGCGCGAACGGCCGGATGATGGTTGCGGGAACCTCACGCGCGGAGTTCCTCGCGCACTTCGTCTCGAAGCTCGACGACGGGATGTGGGACGCCGTCAAAGGGGACGGCAAGCACGCGAAGAAGCATCACCAACAAGCTTCGGACTTCTTGAAATCAGGCAAGTACCGAAACGGCACGATGCTGCAGACGTGCGCGACGTGCCACGACGCCCACGGCAACACGACCGAGCCGCACCAGCTACGCGACAAGATGGATAGCTCGTTCGTCGGCGCGGGGCTCTGCACGAGCTGCCATGAGTCGTCGCTCCCCGCCGCCGCGTACTTCGGCGATCGCGTGCAGGGGCACTACAAGTCTCATGGGATTCCCGATCAGGTGATGGGAGACATCTCGTGCTCCTCTTGCCACATGCCCAAGACCGCGAAATCGGGATCGGGCACCGCCGGCGTCACGATCACAGGCACGACGTACTACCAAGGCGACATCTCGTCCCACGTTTTCGACGTGCCCCGCAAGAGTAGCATCGCCACCAAAGCGTCGGACATGATGACGCTGCCCTACACGAACGCCTGCGGCCAGGTCTGCCACGTGACGATGCCCTAGCATTATGGCTACTCCGATGACACTGGTAGTGAGGATCTGACGCAGTAATGCTAGGAATTGAGCTCGGCTGATTCAGTGCTGCTGAGCCGGGAGAGGCGCCACTTCAGCGCGGGTGGGGTGACGACGGTGGTGACGATGACCATCACGACCACGGCCGAAAAAGTGGAGCTGTCGACGACGGGGGCACCGTTCACGACGAGCGTCGAGCCGACGTTGGCGAAGATGAGGCCGACCTCGCCGCGCGGGATCATGCCGATGCCGACCGAAAGGCGGTCGACGCCGCGTGTGAGAACGCCGAGTGAGCAAAGCTGCTTGCCGATGATGGCAGCCGTGGTGAGGGCGACCGCGAGGCCCAAGACTTCCATTCGCGCGAGGGACGAAAGATCGGTTCGCATGCCCATCAGGACGAAGAAGACCGGCACCAAGAATCCGGCAATGGGATGGACCAGGACTTCCAGGCCGTATTCGCCGCGTGCGGTGAAGTCGCGATAGTGCACCTCCTCCAGAATGAGTCCCGCGGCGAAGGCGCCCACGATGGGGGCGAGGCCGATCACCCCCGAGGCCCACGAGAGAAGAAAGCAGAACCCGAGCCCGACGACGAGGAGGACACCGCGGCTTTGCAAGCGGGACGCGAGAAAAAAGAGCTTCGGCGAGAGATAGACGCCGAGAGCGAGCGATCCGGCCAGGAAGAGCATTGCTTTGACGAGCATCAGGGCGATGGCGCCGTACGAAACGCTGAGCCCCTCGTTGGCTGCGGTGATGACGCCGCTCACGACCGCGAGGACGGCGAGCCCGAGCACATCGTCGATCACCGCGGCACCCAGGATGACGCGCGCCTCGCCCGTTCGCGAGCGGCCCATGTCGGCGAGCACGCGCGCGCTGATGCCGATGCTGGTCGCGCAGAGCGTCGCGCCGAGAAAAGCGTGTACGTAAACGCTCTGATCGGGCAAGAGCCGCGCGCCGACCAGCCACCCGAGGGCGAACGGGGCAACGACGCCGAGCATCGCCACCAAGAGCGAAGAGGCGCCGATCTTGAGCATCTGGGCTACCGTCGACTCGAGCCCCACTTCGAAGAGCAAGATGAGCACGCCGAGACGGGCGAACATGTCGATGAACGGATCGGTTTTCAGCGGTTCGAGCTGCGGAAAACCGAGACGAGCCAGATTGCCGAGCAGAACGCCGACCACGAGCTCGCCGAGCACCGGGGGCTGCCGGAGTCGCACCGCAATTTCTCCTCCGGCTTTCGCGAGTAGCAGAATGACGGCCAACCCCAGCACGACGGAGCCGACCGGATCCCGATGTGCGGCGGCCATTGCCAGCCAAAGCGCGGGAGGGGCGAAGTGCATCGCCGAGATTCCATACACGCGAAGATGTGTCCGAGACCAGGTCCCATTTCCGATGTGATGCAGCGGCGTTCGCGTGGCGCGCCGTGCTAGCGTTCAGCATGCGCACGTTACGGATCGTGACCCTGAACATCTGGAATCAGGGAGGCCCCTGGCTGGAGCGCCTCGTCGCCATCCGCGCAGGGCTCGGCGAGCTTGCCCCCGACATCGTGGGTCTACAGGAAGTCCTGCACCCGACGACCGGCGAAGCACCGGACCAGGCGCGACAAATTGCCGAAGGGTTCAGTTATCACATTGCCTACGGCGCCGCTTTCGAATCAGGAGGCGTGGAGTTCGGCAATGCCGTCCTCTCGAAGTTTCCGATCGCGCGCTCGCAAGTGTTCGACCTGCCGTGCCTCGACGCGCCCGAACAGCGCTGTCTGGTTTTTGCCGAGCTCGACACGCCGTTCGGACCCGTTCCCTTTTTCGTCACCCATCTGAGCTGGCGTTTCCACGACGGTTATGTGCGAGAGGCGCAGGTGAAGACGATCGCCGAGCGCGTGAAGGAGCTCGCCCCCATCGTGGGGTTTCCCCCGATCGTGGTGGGCGACTTCAATGCGCCGCCCGACGCCGACGAAATCCGCTACATGAAAGGGCTCTGTTCGCTCGGTGGCCGGAGCGTTTACTTCGCAGATACGTTCGGCATCGTGGGACGAGGCGACGGAACGACGTTCAGCGTGCGCAATCCGTTCGCAACCGATCTTCGAGAGCCCGAGCGGCGCATCGACTACATCTTCGTCCGCGGGCCGGACCCCCGCGGGCGCGGCGAGCCCCTCGACGCACATGTTTGCTTCGATCGGCCGCATGGCAACGTCTATCCGAGTGATCACTTCGGCGTCAGCGCTACGATACGTGCAGAGGTCTGAATGAAGTTACCCCGTCTGTTTTCGCGGTTGCCTGGCGGCAGTCTCCTTTGCCTGCTGTTTTCGCTTTCTTGCGCCAACCGGGACGCGCAGCAGCCTCAACAGCCTGCCGGCTATCCGCCCCAACAGGGTTACGCCGGAACCTACGGGCAACCTGGACCGTACGGCCAGCCTCCACCCACGTATGGGCAGCCGCCCCCTCCTACGCAGCCGGCGGCTCAGCAGCCGCCGCAAACGCCCGCGCAGCCAACTGCACCGCAGCCACCGCCTTCCCAGTCACCGCCCTCCCAACCGGCGCCTCCGCCGCCAGCGCCCTCTCAACAACCTCCCTCCCAGCCGCCGCCCGCCGCGAGCGCGCCGCTTCCCCTGCCCCCTATCGGTAGCTTCGATTGGTATGGCGCCTTTACATCGCAATACATGCGGCAAGAAGCGCCGAGCGTCGTCGCCGAGCTCGTGTCCGCTCTCCCGGACAGCGCCCGCGCGAAAGTGCAGAGCATTGCGCTTCAGGTCGTCGAGGATTCGAAAGACGTGAACGCGTTCGCGGGGTGCAGCAAATCGGGCACTCCGTTCATGGGCATCACCGGCCCGCTCCTTCTCATCATGGCGCGCACCTCGGAGGCGCGTGCGTTCGATGAAACGTTCAACACGGCGAAGTACAACGAGCTGGCCGCCGGCATCGCCGCCGAGGTGCGCGCACGAAAAGGGGTGGCCGGCCCGCCCGGTGGCTTTCTGCCGCTGCCCCAAGCGCTCGACCCCCGCAAGCTCGCGCGCCAAAAATTTCTCTTCGACGAGCAAATCGCGTTCGTCTTGGGACACGAGCTTTCGCATCATCACCGCGGGCACACCGGCTGCGCAGGCCCCTCGAGCAACACCATCACGGCCCAAGACATCGGCCGCATGCTGGCGAGCACGGTCCCACTCTTCAACCAGCCGAACGAGATCGACGCCGACATTCAAGGAACTTTCAACCTGCTCGATACCGGCGTTCGTCGTCAGGGAGGTCGATGGACCGAAGAAGGCGCGATCATGACGCTCGAATTCTTTTCGCGCCTGGAACGGCTCGGCGTCGAAACGCTCATTCTCGGTTTCATGATGACCCATCCGCCTCCTCAGGTGCGTCTGCCCATCGTGCAGAACGCCGCCGCGCAGTGGCGAGGCGCCGGCGGCAAGTCGCCTGCATTTCCGCTCCACGCGCCGTCCTGAGTCCCAAAAAAACGAGCGCGGAACCGAGGTCGACTCGATTCCGCGCTCTTGCGGCTGATGAGAGTGGTCGTTTCCTTCAGTGCACTCGCTGAATTCCTTTCTGAACCGTCGTCAGGCTGGCGGCCGCGGGCTGATCCGCCGAGACCGTCAGGGCCGCGCACACGAGCTGTTTCAGATCCGCGTTTCGCCTACCCAGGTCGTTGAGAGTGCGAATCTGACCGGAGAACCGATCGAACACCGTCGTTCCGGTCAAGAATGGTGAAAGCACTGCTTCGGCGCCTTGGAAAAAACGGGGCGAGATCTGGAGGAACGTGGTGTTGGTCTCCGGTCCGTGGCAGCCGTTGCACGTGTTGAGCGAGAGGTGGAAACGCGCCTCGTTGTTCCGAATGCCGGGAGCCGACCAAACGATGAGGTCATTGAAAACGGACCCCGCCAGAAACGGCCGGCCCGCGAACTGCTCGGGTACGGTGTGCGTTTCAGCGATGATCGACGCCTCGTTCTGATTCACGAAGTCCGCCAGCGTCGGACTGTTGTTGAAAGCGAGGTCCGGGGTGAGCTTCACCGTCGTCTCTTTGAGGAACCCGGTGTCCGCCGATAGCGCGAACTCGCGGAACTCCCATCGGGGGAAGAGGGAGATTTCGTTCGTTCGCAATTGGCTGATGGCGTTGCCGTTGACGGCCCCAGGCGCGGCATTTCGCCCGCTGAAGCGCAACGTGACCTTTTCGAGGGCCGCGTTGTACTCTTCGGAGGGAAACGGGTGCGCCGAGAGCCCGTGCCACGAGTTCGCCCATCCCATGACGTCCTCGGGGGTTTGAGCCGGCAGGTGGTATTCGAGAATCACCGTGAACTGCTCGGCTCCGAACGGACCGATCACGCCGAACACGAATCTTCCTTCTCCGGCGTTTCCGTTCGCCAGGTTGCGCAAATCGATGCGATTCACGATGGCCTGGAGTCGCAGTGGCGACCGGTCGAGGTTGAGCTTGCCATCAGGGGTGCGGGGCCAATTGTTGAGCACCACCCTCTGGATGTCCGGACGTGCGTGGACCACGAAGCCGTTCACCATTTGATCCGTCAGCCAGGTCTTGAAGAGCTGCTCGGCCATGTCCGGAGCTTGTTCGGGTGTCGGAGCCATGTCGCGCATCAGGCGCCCGAACGTCCACACGCCGCGGCTCTCCGGATGGTCGGTGGGAAACGTATCGAAGGTAGTGCGAACCGGATCGTCGACGACGCTCGTGCTGGTGATCATGAGCTCGCGCCTCGTGCGAACGAAGCATCCCGTCTGCTCGGCGAGCTCGTAGATGAGCTCACCTCGGATCGACTGGAAGTTCGGGAAGAAGCTGACGACGTTGAACGGCAGGTGATGCACGCCCGGTTCCGCATCCTCGGTGCTGCTCACGTTCGCCTCGAATGTGACGGTGGCGCCCGGCCGCACGTCGAAGAAGAACGGCGGATTGATGCTGGTGGTGAGCCCGTCGTTGGACAGCGAGCCGCCGGTGCCGCCCGAGCCGCCGGTGCCGAATGATCCACCGGTGCCGAAGGAACCGCCCGAACCGTCTTTGCCGCCCGATGAACCGCCGAAGCCGGCCGAGCCCGTGGTCGTGCCCGTCGTCGTGATCGTAGAGCCGCCATCGAACGAGCCGGTCGTCGTCTCGAACGAGCCGCCGAAACCGGCCGAGCCGCCGGTCGTGTCAAACGAACTTCCGCCGAAGCCGCCGGTCGTGACCGTGCCGGTGGTCGTGGTCGAGCCGCCACCGGCGTCTCGCGTGGGAAACACCTGCTCGAAGAACATTTGGTAGGCGGACGGGGCGCACGCGCCGATGTCGTTGTTCGTGACCGCGACTTCATACCGAACGTTGGTGCCGGGCTGCACGAGCCCACTCGTCGGGGGGGTGACCGCCAGACTCGGAGGACGGGTGATACAGCTGAGGCGGATGAGCTCATCCTTACTGATGATGTTCGTGGACAGCCAAACCTCGTCGATGATGCCGTCGAAGTGCTGGGTCTGCGTGGTGGCGCCGATGCGAACGGGGGCAAAGACATTGCGGATGGTCCCCGCTGCGGCGATCTGACCCACCTGCTCGCCATTGATGAACAGAAAGAGAAAGCGCCCATCGTACATTCCGGCCACGTGGCTGAACACGTTGGCCTCGATCGGCGCGCGCGAGATGAACGTCTGGCCCGAGGTCAGCACGACCGACATCTCGATATTGCCCTTGTGGATCCCGAGCGAAAAAGCCGTTTGGTTATTGAGACGCTTGATCGCGATGGGGTGATGGTCATCGATCGCGGTCGGCTTGACCCAAGCCGCAACCGCGACGCGCTGACCTACCGTGAATTGGGGTTGGTCCGGAACTTGGACGAGGTCTTTCTTGTCGTCGAAATCGATGCCGAGGCCGCTGATACCGGCAACGCAGGCGGCACCGAGTTCGTGCTGCGCCGAGACGTTGTTGCCCGATGAATCCATCAAGAACCGCGAGGCGGGCGAGCAATCGTCGAACCGCCAGAAGCCCGACGGTCCGCCCACGATTCCGCCGCCACCATCGAAACCGGTGGAGCCCGCGAAGCTGCCTCCGACGCCCGTCGTCGTCGTGCCGGACGATCCACCGGTCCCGCTGGTGCCATCGGGAGGCGGCGGGACGCCCGCGTCGGCGGAGCCGCCGTCTACGGCTTCCAGGGCTTGCGACGTGGCACCCATCGTTTCGCGGGTGCCGATCGTGACGTTGGTCAGCGGCTCGGTGTACTCGTCGTACGTCTCCGCAGAGAATCGGTCGTCGATGCTCGAGCCGCAGGCGGAGGACAGGAGAAACAACAAAGAAACTTTGGCGAGAGACCATAAACTTCGCGGCGGAGCGCCGACGCTCCGGTGACGTTCTTGTGTCATTGGGATCCTCGTTGACGGAAGTGGGGAAAAGAACTGCGGTTAAGGAAGGAAGAAGCTGTACGCTCACAGCAATGACTGTGCCGCTACCTCTCTGTCGCCTCCTTTCAGCAAATTGAGCAGAACGATGACTGTTATGACGACACGCCGATCCGATCAACGCGCTTGCGTGCCACGGCGTGGCACAGCTGGCACATCCCGATTGTTCACAATTCCGCGGCTTGGGCGGTCAGGGAACCGTGAACGAGGTCTCGTGCGACGCTCGGTTGCCGTTGGTGTCATAGATGGAGATGGTCCACGAATAGCCGGCGCCGGCGAAGAGAGTACCAACCAACGCCGTCTCGTCCGCATTGAAGATCACTTGTGTGAGGGCGCTCGGCAGTTGATAATGCCAGATCTCGCTGCCGCCGGGGGCGCGAACCGCGAGCGAGTAGGCGAACCAGCTCGGAGCAGGGTTCGGCGCATCCCATCGGAACGTGGGCTGGCCACTCCCCGCATCCGGACCCACCGGTTCCGTGGGCGTGGGAGCGGCAAGGTATTGGCTCATGGCAACCCGAACGGTCGCATTGCAAGTGCTGCCGTCGTCGTAAGCAACGTCGAGCTCGTAGAATGCTTCGGAGTTCGGTAGCAGCGAACCTTGGTCGACGCGCCATCGGAACCTGCCCGATTCGTCCATTTTCAGGTCGATCGGCGGCGAAATGCCCGGGCCGGACGTGAGAGCGGCTTTCACCACGCGCTGTCGGTTGCCGGTGTTCGCCAACTCTATCTCGGTGGCGTACGAGCTTCCGTCTCGATCGACGCGGTGCTCGGTCATCGCGCGGATGGAAGCGCTGGATGGCAGCTCGATGGCGACGCCGGCAACTGGGGCGCTCGCGACGGTAATGGTCCGATGGAGCGGATTGGCGACGGTGACCGGATCATTCGGGCCAAGCTCGCCATTGGCATCGCGATCGAGCGCCGCGCCGATGGCATAGGTCCCGGGCGCGACTCCGCGAATCCTGAAGGGCTTCGCGCCCGTAGGGTCGAAACGTGCGACATACGCCGTGGTTTCGTTGGCCAGCATCACGTAGGGACGTCCGGTCGCCCGAAAAAGCCAACCGGGAATGGACACGGTTCCCGAAACGTCCACTCCGCTGCTCGTGGCGCCGATGACGACGGGACCTGTCACCGCGTCAGCCCCTTCGGTGCCGTCGCGGACCCCGGTCACGGCGAAGTAATAAGACGTTGCATTGGCGAGCCCCTCGACGAATGCCATCGGCAAGGCGCCCGCGCGCACATTGGCGACGACCGCGGCGGGGTCGCCGCCCGGATTGGTATGGGGACTCGCGTAGACCCGATAATGATCGACCAGCTCGCGCCCGTCGGCGTCTCGAAGCGGTTTCCACCTGACGAGGGCACCGCCGTCATAGCCATGCACCGTGACGTCATCAGGAACCGCAAATGGATCCGCTCGAGGTTCAGACAGGGCGAAACGTACGTCCGTAACGGCTGCGCCGGTCCAACTTACCGTCTGCTCGTCGGCGGGATCCGCCGCTGCCACGTATTGGCCGACCCCGGGCACGTCTACATAAGCTCGTAACTTGATAGGCCGAGGTGCGCCGAAAATCCCCCGAATCGTGAAAGGGCCCGGGCCGGATAGTGTCGTCGTCCCGCCCTGGTCATCCTCCACGATCGTCACGTAGATACGACCCTTGGGGCTACCCACGTACTGGACTGTGCCGGAAATCGTGGGCACCGCCGTTCGGGCGATCACGGTGACGGTGGCGACATCGCCCTTCGAGGGATCGGCGCGACTCGCGGCTCGCACCTGGTAGCGGCCGGGCGTGGAGGGAGCGATGTATAGGCCGGGTTCCGTCATCACGCCGCGATCGCCGGCGTCGCCGAGCACTGTCCAATCGACGGTGAGCTCCGTCGTTCCCGTCACGGCGGCCCGGAACGCCATCGATTCACCGGTCAGCAAGGTCGTCGTCTGGGGGCAAATCGAGACGGTGACCGGGCTTTCGGCGTCCGCTTCGACGGTGAGGTCAGGCGTCACGTCCGGTGGAGCGTCCTGGCTGCCAGCATCCGAAATGTGCGACGAGCCGTCGGCGTCGCGACTGCCTCTCACGTCAGCGGCGGTATCGCCAACGCCGGCGTCCTGCACCGTGCGTCCAGACCTGAAATCAACGTCGGCGCTTCCGCCGCATCCCAAGAGCGCCCCCGCCCCGACCAGGATCCAAGCCCACCAGGATCGACTGCCCGCTCCAAGCATCTTTCCTCCAAGCCGAGCCTTACAGTCGAACCGAGTCACCCGAGTGGCCCGAGAATCGATAGTGGCCCAAGATCGCTCAACGTAGCATGGATTCGCTTTTCCTTACTTCCGAAGTTTCATAAGCTCGGCCGTGTTTTTTCGATGGTCGTGCTCTCTCTTCTTGATTGGCTGCGCCGGTAGCGCGCATTACCCGGCCACCGCTCGGCGAACGGCCGCCGCCGATTTTCGCTGCCCGCTCGAGCGGACGCTCGTCGTCGCGCAGTACGCCGCCGCGGGCGAGCGGAGCTTCGACTTGAATGCCTGCGGCAAGGTGGTGCGCTACACGTGTCATGATGTGCCGGCCGAGGGGGACTGGGGCGTCAGCTGCGCGCGCATGATGGCCTCGACGGCCGCCTCGATCGAGCCGAGCCCCGGCGCGAGCGGTGGCCCAGGCGGTGTGACCGACCGGGCCGCCGTGGACCAAAAAGTGGAAAAGCTCCTCGGCAAGATGACGTTGGAGGAAAAGATCGGGCAGCTCGTTCAGTACAACGTCGGCAACAAAGAGCGTATCGAGAAGCGATTCGTCGGTTCGTTTCTCAACGTGACCGGGGCCGACGAGACCAACGACTACCAGCGGGTCGCCGTTCAACGAACACGACTCGGCATTCCGCTTCTCTTCGGATTCGACGTCATCCATGGTTACAAGACGATTTATCCCATTCCGTTGGCGGAGGCGGCGAGCTTCGATCCTTCGCAAGCGCAAGCGGATGCGCACATGGCGGCCGTTGAAGCCA
>DASWDH010000541.1:0-9599 GCA_036395495.1 Polyangiaceae bacterium | reverse complement strand
ACTCACCCGGGCCGAAGGCCGCGCCGAGTCATTCGAAACCATGACTCGGAGGGGATACCGCGACATGGTCGCCCGATGGATCATCGCGCCGGACGACGTGCGCTTCGGAAACCTGAGGGGACAAGGTGACCCCTCGGCCATCTCGGTCGACGGAGAGCGCGGCAAGGGAGCCGTGCTCGCGTTCCACGGATTCGCCGGTACACCGAACGAGGTCCGTGCGGTGACCGAGGTCGCCGCACGCCTCGGTCTCTTTGCGCGTGCGCCGGCTTTGGCGGGCCACGGCCCGCATGCGCGCGACCTGATGAATGCCGGTTGGGACGAGTGGGTGAGCGCTGCATCGGCCGAGCTCGTCGAACTGGCCGAACGAGCCGGCAGTCGCGTCGTGGTGTGCGGCCTCTCCCTCGGCGCTCTCATCGCGACCCACCTCGCGGCCACGCGTCCAGACCACGTGGCAGGGCTCATTGCCCTGGCCAATGCGACCCGATTGTGCCTCCCTTCGCCCGGCCTTCCGCTCTTGGTGTGCGAGTTGTTCCAGCCGTTCGGCAATCGCTTCTATTTCCCGAAAACCGGCGCCGACATCCGGGATCCGACTGCGCGCGGAGCCCACATGACCTACGACGTCAACCCGGTGCGAAGCGCGGTCCAGGTGCTGCGCGCCGGTCGGATCGTGCGAGCCGAGCTCGGCAAAGTGCAATGTCCGACCCTCGTCTTACATGGGCGACTCGATCGCGTGTGCCCGGTCGCCAACGCCTACCGTTTTGCCAAGGCACTCGGGACGACCGACGTCGAGGTAGCGATCATGCCGAGCTCGGGCCACATCGTCAGCGTGGACGTGGATCGGCAAGAGGTCGCAGCGCATATCGAAGCTTTCTTGCGTCGCATCGACCCGAGCATCGAAGCTGCCACGGCTCGTTCGTGCTAGAATCTGGTGGAATGGTCGGGGATAAAGAACGATTCGGCCGTTGCGAGAAGTGCCAGAGGCAAGATCGCTTGTCATTCGCGCGAGAAGCGGGAGCGAGCCAATACGGTTGGCTTTGCTCGGGGTGCGGAGTCCGGTCGAGCGGTCGGTTTAGCGCGGCCGAGTTGTCGGATATCGATCGCCACCAGGCTCAGCTTTTTCGCCAGGAGCAGCGCGAGCGCAAAAGTACCCGCCAGATCGCGGTCGCACCGCCGGCCCGCCGCGGACCGGTGCTGGTCGTCGAAGACGACGCGGACATCCGCGAGAGCGTATGCATGTTTCTCGAGGACGAAGGGTTCGACACGGTGAGCGCAGGTCACGGCAAGGCTGCGCTCGATCTGCTCCGTGCCGCCCTCGATCGGCTGCCCAAGCTCATCCTGCTCGACCTGATGATGCCGGTCATGAATGGGTGGGAGTTCTACGAGCTCGTCAGCCATGACGAGGCGCTCGCCTCGATTCCCACCATCGTGATGAGCGCCCAAGAGATCGACGCTTCGCTCGGTTCGGTGACGATGCTTCAGAAGCCGCTCCGCCTCGAGCAACTGCTCTCCAAGATCAACGAAGTGTGCACGCCGTGATCCCGGCTATCCGGCACATTTGATGCTCGCGCGAATTCAGGGGAGAACCCTGGAGCGTGCAACGTGGCTACTGGCAACACTCGGAAGGTCCCCGAGGACCTGAGCAATGATCAACGCCGGAGCGGAATCCCGCGCTCCGGACATCTCGGAGCGGCCACCAGGGAATTTACGCTCGTGCTCGCCGCGATCGTCGTCCTGGTCCTTTTGGGGCTCGCCTTCTACTACGCGTCGCGGTGATGAGAAGTCACGGTAAGACGAAGGCGACGTCGTCGATCCAAAAGTCGAACGGGGCGGCGGCCGGTTTCACCTGAAACTGCACCTCGTAGGTGTGCGCCGCGTCGAACTTCAGCCCCTGCGCCGGGCCGGGAATTCCCCACCCATCTTGCATCATGTTCCTGAAGAGAATGGTGTACTTGTGCCATTCCGCGGTGAGGTCGATCCAAGAACCGAAATGATCGGAGCACGCGGTTTTGCAAACACCTCCCTGCGCATCGGTGTCGCGCGTCGAGATCGCGACGTGAACGAGGCGACAGCTCGATGGTGGGCTGCACATGTTGGTCGCGCCGAGCTTCGCCCAGAACGAGATACCGGTGTAGGCGCTCGCATCGTACGTATTTCGCACTCCCTGTAGCGGCTTGTTCAGCGTAAAGCCCATGTAGATCCCCCACACGCTGAATCCGTGGCCGGACAGGTGAGCGGCATAGGGGCCGTTGTAGCCGCCGGGACTCATCCCGAACATGCTGGGGGCCGGCGTTTGCGTTCCGCCGTCTGCGCCGTCGTTCACGGTGAACCAGTACCCGACGCGACCTTCGACGGGCAGGATGTAATGGGGAACGTTGTTGTCCTCCATGTTGTCGATCATGCTTTCGGTGGTCGGCCCGATCGGCGAGTCCACCGTTCGCCCCGCATCGGCGGCGTCGCCGACGCGCAAATCCGGCGATCCGTCGGACGGCGAGCTACCTGCCGCACCCGCGTCGCCGGCAGTCGGTCCGTCGATCGAACCATCTTCCGAAGCGAACCCGCCCGTGCCTTGCGTCGTCCCCTGGGTCGAATCACCGCTGCCGCTACTTCCTGCGGGCACCGTGCTGCCGGTCAACGTGCTCGAACTTCCGATGCTGCCTCTCGTTCCGCCGCCGGTGGAAGACGAGCTGTCTCCGCCTGGGAGCGAATTGTCGTAAGGCGTGCAGGCGCCGACCGTGAGCGCGACGGCGAGAAATGAAAATCGCCAGGTGCGCTCAAACATCGCGTATTGCCTTTATTTGATCCAGAAAGAGAGGTCGTCCATCTCCACGTCGTAGGTGACGTCGGGCAGCATCGAGAACTTCAGACGGTACACGTGGCGGAGATCGAACTCGTGCGGGTAGCCCCAACCACCCGTGGTGAGCGTTCTGAGTGCGAGGTCGTATCGCCTCCAGTTTTGGGTGAGGTAGATCTTCATCGAGTAGTCGTCGTAGCAACCGAGAGCCCCCACCCTCGTGTCGGTGGGGTCGCATAGGATGTCGCTGGGGTACTCACCCGTCCTCGAATTCGGAATCAGACTACCCTTGTCGAGCGTGTACATATCAGCGAAGCCGACCTTCACGGTGGCGAGCCCTTTGTTGCTCTTGGCCCACAGGCTGAAATGGGTGTAGCCGCTGAGATCGTAGCCTTCGCTCTGGGCCTGGGCAAAATCGACGAACCAAGCCGAGCCCCAACCGTGATAGGACGAGGGACATATGACGCGGTAGTCGTGTGTGCTCACGGCGCCATTGTCGCGCGGAGAATTGATCGTTTCGAACGCGCTACTGATGGGTACTTGGACCGGTGTCGGATCCTTGTCGACGGTCCACCCAAAGTTGGGAAACGGGGGTAGGGGAGAGCCCGCGTTCGCGAGGTTCTCGAAGTCGGCGAACGGAACGTAGCATCCCTTGGCGATCGTCGGCCCGCAAGCGTGGGCGGGAAAGTCGTTGGTGGCACGTTCATCGGCCGAGCTTGGACCGCATGACGTCGTTGCGAGCGCGATGGCGAGAGGTACCGCCGCTGCGAAGGGGGCGAGTCGATTCATGGGTTCCTCATTGGCTTTCGCGCGCTACCATATCACCCCTCGAGTGTCGCGTGCCTCGGTTGGGTCCGATACCATTATCCATGTCGGATGGCCCCAAAGTCCTTCAAAAAATCGGCTTGGTCCGCCCGCTTGCAACGGCCATCGGGCTCCTTCTGTCCACCCCTCGATCCGGCCGCGCCGCCGAACCACCGCCCGCCTCGCGAAAGCTCGCCGACGCCATCACCGTGGCCGAGGGGCCGTGCCTCAGCGCGCGCGCCCTCTTACCGCTCATTGCCAATTGGCTCGGCCGCAGCGAGATCGACGCTCGACTTCAAGGGGCGGTGCGATCGGAAGGAAACGAGATTGTCTTTCGTTTGAGGCGCGAAGGAACCGTCCTCGGTGAAAGGAGATTTCCGCTGCGCGGCGACTCCTGCCCAACGTTACTCGCCGCGGTCTCGCTGGCCATCGCGGTGTCGATCGATGCGACGCGTCTCGAATCACTCGGACTGGTTTCGAGCGGGACGTTGCCGGCGCCTGCACCCGCGGCGAACCCGATGCCGAGCTCGCCGGGGCCAGCCGAGACGCCTCCGCTGAAGAGCAGCGAACCATCGCGTGCACGCGTCGGCATTTCGGCGTTTGCGCAGGGATTCGTGCTCTTCGCCATCCTCCCCAAAACCGCGGTGGGCGCGAGGCTCGGCGCGGGTGCAGCCTTCGCTTGGTTCGAAGTTCAAGGCTCGGGCTTTTTGACCGCGACGGTGACCGAGCCGCTCGCGAGCGGTGCCGCCGACATGACGCTGGCGGCCGGCCAACTCGACCTTTGCGTGGCTCGGCCATCGATGGCCGCTCACCCGCGCGCCTGCGCGGGAGCCTCGTACGGGCGCACGTCCGTGCGGGGTCAGGGGTTCGACCCGGCGGCACTCGATATTTCCGCCCGCTGGGCGGCCCTGGCGCTGCACCTCGACGCACGGCTGTTCGCCTTCTCGGTCTGGCAGATAAGCCTCGGAGCGGACGTCTATTTTGCACTTCCGACCCGTCTTGGGGTGCTCTCCGCCGACGGCCGCATCGTCCAAGAGAAGGACCTCGGCCGCCTGGGGGTGGCGCTAGGTGCCGGCCCCTCCTTCACATTTTGATGAAGGATACCGGCCGGATTAACATAGGGGATCATGGGTGCCCCGGCCGAAGCGCAGACCACCGAAACCATCGGTGCCGAAGCGCTTTTTCGAGCTCACGCCCCCTTCGTGGCCGGTTTTTTGGTGCGGCTCGGGGTCCGCCCCTCCGATTTGGACGACTTGATGCAGGAAGTATTCGTAGTGGCCCATCGCCGGGGAGGATTTCAGCCCGGCCCGGCGCGTCCGACGACGTGGCTCGCTCGGATCGCCATTCGGGTCGCTATGGCGCACCGCCGCACCCGCACCCGCCACTGGGGAGAGCTCGACGAAGACGCCGTCTCGCTCGCCGTGGGATCCGAACCGAGCCCCCACGCGCAAGCCGAAGCGGCGGAGTCGCTCTCGATCGTGCAGCGGGCGCTCGAGTCGCTCGATGTCGAACGCCGGGCGCTGTTCGTTCTTTTCGAAATCGAGGGGGAGTCCTGCGACGACATTGCAGCCGGTTTGGGTATCCCCGTGGGCACGGTGTACTCGCGGCTGCACGCTGCTCGTCGCGATTTTCAGAAGGCCTATGCGAAGCTGACCGGACGCGTGCAGGCGTCCAGGCAGCAGCCTGGAGTGTGGCGATGAACGGGGAACCGACGCGGTTGGTGGACGATTCCAGCGTGCGCGACGAGCTTCGTCAGCGTCTGTCGAGCGAAGCGGCGACCAAACCGCAATACGACTTCGATCAGGGGCTCGCCAGGCTGCGCGCAACGATCGCCAACCTGCCGAGCGGAGGCTCGGGCCCCGACAGCGATGCCTCGGGGACGAAGCTTTCGGTTGCCAACTACGCGGTGAAGGGATCGGTGTGGAAGGTCGCGGGTATCGTGGGGCTTGCCGGCACGTCGGTCGTCGTCGGCGTTCGCGCGTGGAGCCCTGCTACCCACGTGGGCCGGATGGATGCGGGAGCGGCAGCATCGCCGGCGGCAGCTTCACCTCCGACTCAAGGCGAGGAACCCGACCCTGCCCTCACGGGTGTGCCGCTCGCCGCGACAACCGAACAGCAAGCAGCCACGACGCGACCGTCGCAGGAGGCGAAGCCGGTCGCGCGATCGCCATCGACTCCTGCGGCCGCCGACAAGCTTCGCGAGGAGATCAACAACCTTGCACAGATTCGGGCTGCGCTCGCCGGCGATCCGGCGACTGCGCTCGCGCTGTCGGATGAGGGGAATCGACGTTTTGCGGGGGGTGTCTTGCAGGAAGAACGCGAGGCGAGTGCCATTCGCTCTCTCGCGGCGCTCGGCCGCGAAGCGGATGCGCGCCGCCGCGCCCAACGTTTCCTGGAAACTTATCCGAAGAGCCCGTTTGCTGAACGGGTGCGCTTGAGCGCAAGACTCTGACGCCGGCGCAATTCTCCGAGCGACAATCACATCGAGGCTCACCAGCCCCTTGCGCTTCGATCTCAAGGAATGGGATGAATGGCACCAATGAAGACCCCGGGCTCCTTAGGCATCGTTCTCGTTGCTCTCGTTTTGCCGTCGTGTCTGTTGCAACCGAGGCCCGCTCCGAGTAGCGCTCCCGCCGAGGCGAAGACAACGAGGAAGTCACTTCCCATCGAACGCTGGCAGGTCATCGGCGGCGGGATGCTCGGCACGGCCGCCGACCAGAAGGGATCGAAGATGGCCTGGAAGCTCGACGAAGGCCCCAAGAAAGGTCAGAGGTCGCTGCTTCTCGAGTACCAGATGAAGCCCGGAGGATGGTGCGGAGCTTGGCACACGACCGAGAACGTCAACCTGGCGAAGGCCAACGGCGTCAGGTTCATGGCCAGGGCCGAGCCACCGGGAACGGTGCAGTTCTCGATGACCGACGCGAACAAAGTCAGCTACGTGGCCGCATTTCAAACTTCCAAGGAGTGGACCGAGGTTCGAATCCCGCTCGCTGCGCTCGACAAGAACGCCAACTTTCAACCCCCCGATTCCGTGCAAGGCAAGCCGCCCGATTGGTCGCGCGTCCAGAGCATGAATTTCGACGCGCGAACCGAGGGTGAAGGAAAAATCTGGATAGGACCGGTGCAGACCGATGATGCCGAATAAGATCCATCAAGCTCTCCTCTTGTTGTTCGCCGTTTTCCTGGCCGCCTATGGTTGCCAGGTGGAGAAGGCGGCGCCGCCTCCCTCCACGCAGGCGCAGGCTCAGGCCGCGCCGGCCAAGCCACGAGCGAAGCCGAACAAGATCATCCTCGGCTACTCGTACACGGGCAACGACGCGAAGTGGGCGCCCGCGGATTACGACTATTCGGAAGTGACCCACATCACCCGGTGCTTCTTGATGTTCCAGGAAGACGGCACCATGACCGATGGCGGGATCTTCGACCCCAAACTCACCGAGCTCGCGAAGAAGCACGGCGTCAAGCTGATGGCGTCGATCGGTGGATGGGCGGGAGGTCAGTTCGATCACACCTGGTACAAGATGGCGCGTGACCCGAAGGCGCGGCAGCGCTTCTTCGACAGCCTCGACAAAATCATCACCTCGCACGGCTACGACGGCATCGACATCGACTGGGAGCCTCTCGTTCGCGACGAGCTCAAGGAGCCCGAGCAGCTCGCCAACCAGAAGACGTTCGCCGAGTTCATGGTGGCGCTTCGCCAGCGCTTTCCGAAATGGATCATCTCGACCGCGATCGGAGCCGGCCCCAACACGTTCAAGCACGTGAGTTGGCCGGAGGTCGTCGCCAGCGTCGATTACATCAACTTGATGGCCTACGACCTCGCCGGCTCATGGACGAAACGCGCGGCCCACAACGCGAACCTTTTTCCGACCAGCGACTTCATGAACAAAGACGATCTCGACGTCGACGCGTCGGTGAAGCTTCTGCTGGAGAAGTACAAGGTTGCGCCGAGCAAGCTGCTTCTCGGCGTGCCTTTCTACGGCAAGCAGTTCAGCACCGACAAGATCAACCAGACGGTGGCTGCCGGTGCGATTCACCCGGGCGAGCAGATCGATTACACCGCCGTCGCGCCGCTCGCCGAGTCCGGTGACTACCGCAGGCTCTGGGACAAGGGCGCCCACATTCCGTACCTCGAGCGCATCAGCGGAGGCCACACCGTCAGCTACGACGACGAGAAAGCCATCACCGAAAAATGCAACTACGCCAGGGAGAAGGGGCTTGCGGGCGTCTTCACTTGGTCGCTCGGAACGGACCTCTATCGCGGCCGGCCGGTCCTCCTCGATGCGATGGCCCACGCGATGGGCGTGCCGCCCGGCGACCCTCCGGTCGATTTCTTGAAGAAGTACTACGAGACCCGCATCAGCGACGCCAAGAAGCTCAGCCAAGAGATCGTGAAGGCGCAAGGAGAGCTCGTGCGCCTCGACAAAGGCAAAGAGCACAAGACATGGGATCCGCTGCAAGCTTTCATCGGCATGGGCACCACCAAGTCCGACCGCAAGGCGCTCGAGGCGCAGATCGAGAAGGCCGAGAAGCTCGTCTACAAATTGAAGAGCAAGATGGAAGAAGTGGACGCCAAGCTCGATGCACTACCGCTTTCGTATCGCGCCGGCAGGCCGGTCAAGAGCGAAGCACCGGCGCTGCTGGTGGCTGATTTCGAGGACGGCACGATCAACCACAAGTTGGGCGGCAGCTGGGAGAGCGAGTTCGATCAGAACAAGCTCGGCACGACGATGAACCCGAGCCCGCTCAAGCTCACGCCGGGCGGTTACAAAGGGTCGAAGAATTGCCTCAGGATGTGGGGTCATTTCGGCAAGAGCGGCGCGCCGCCCTGGCCCTACGCCGACGTGGGTGCTTCGATGCCGACCAGTGACCTGTCACAGTTCAAGGCCATTCGATTCGCCGCCAAGGGCAACGCCAAGAAGTACATGGTCGTTTTGCGCCGCGGTGCCGTGCGTGACTATGGCCAGTTCCGCGCTCCCTTTTCGGCTCCGAAGGAGTGGACGCAAGTCGAGGTCAAGTTCGACGAGCTCCAGCAACCGGACTGGGCGCACCCCGTGCAGAGGGGCTGGGTGGACGTGATTCAAATCGCCTTCATGCCCGACGTTCTCTTCAGCGACGAGGACTACGATCTCAGCATCGACAACGTCGAGCTCGTCAAGTAGCCCCCGTGGAACCCGGCGATGGTGAAGACAGCGCAATCGATCCCTCCATTCTGAGAAAGGAGATCGGAGAGCAGCCCGAAGTGTTGGCGAGGGTGCTCGAACGCGAGCGCTCCAACGTGGCGCGCCTGTCGACACGGTGGCGTCGCAGCGACATCCATTTCTTGACCATCGCCGCGCGGGGCTCGTCGGACAACGCCGCGACGTACGCCAAGTACTTGTTCGGCGTGCTTGCTGATCTTCCGGTCGTCCTCGCTGCGCCGTCTCTCATCACGCTCTATGGCGCCGAACCCAAGCTCGCCCACTCCGTCGTGCTCGCGATTTCCCAATCCGGCGAGTCACCGGACATTCTCGCCGTGGTGGCCAGCGCGAAGAAACAGGGGGTGCCGACCGTCGCCATCACCAACTCGCCCAACTCCACTCTCGCCGGCTCGACCGACGACGTCATTCTTCTGCACGCCGGCGAAGAGAAGAGCATCGCCGCCACGAAGACGTTCACCGCGTCGATCGGGGCTTTCGCTTTGCTCGGCGCCGCGTGGCTGGGAGCCAAAGAGTCCTACCTCGACGAGCTTCTGCGCGTACCGGAGCTGGTCGCCAAAACCCTCGACGTCGAGCCGAATGTCAAAGCGCTGGCGAGCTGGCTCCTCCAGCTGAGCCACTGCGCCGTCATCGGGCGCGGGTTCAACTACGCGACCGCGTTCGAGGTCGCTCTGAAGCTGAAGGAGCTCACCTACGTCGGAGCGGAGCCCTACTCGTCCGCCGATTTTTTGCACGGCCCGGTTGCGATGGTCGACGAAAAGCTTCACGCGCTGATCATCGCGCCGAGCGGTCGTGCTCATGAAGGC